>JAEWQZ010000398.1 GCA_023460255.1 Actinomycetes bacterium | reverse complement strand
GTGCCGACGTGCACGTCCGCGCGGACGACGCGGCGCCGTGGCACCCAGGGCGGTGCGCGGCGGTCGTGCTCGCCGACGGGACCGTGGTCGGGCATGCGGGCGAGCTGCATCCGCGGGTGCTCGGCGTGCTCGAGCTGCCGGCCCGGGCATGCGCGTTCGAGGTCGACCTCGACGCGCTGATCGACGCGGGCGCCGGTCGCCTGGTCCAGGCCGTGGCCGTCTCCGGTCAGCCGCTGGCGAAGGAGGACCTCGCGTTCGTCGTGGACGAGGCGGTCCCCGCGGGTGCGCTGGTGGCGACGGTGCGTGCGGCGGCGGGCGAGCTGCTCGAGGACGCGCACGTGTTCGACGTCTACCGGGGCGAGCAGGTGGGCGCGGGCCGGAAGTCGGTCGCGGTCACGGTGCGCCTGCGGGCGGCCGACCGGACCCTCACCGCCGGGGACATCGCGGGCGTACGGGCCGCCGTGGTGGCGGCGGTGGGCACCGAGCACGGCGGGACGCTGCGGGCGTAGGCCGGTCGCCCGGCCGACCCGACCGCGTGCCCGTCCGGTACGCCGACGGGCGGGTGTCGGGTCAGGCGTCCGTGGGCAGGACGAGCACCTTGCCGGTCGTGGCGCGACCCTCGAGCGCGCCGTGGGCCTCGGCCGCCTGCTCGAGGGGGAACGTCGCCCCCACACGGACGTCGAGCGTGCCGGCCAGCACGGCGTCGAACAGCTCGCGGCTGCGCCACTCGAGCTCCGCGCGGGTGGCCGTGTAGTGCCGGATGCTCGGCCGGGAGAGGAACAGTGACCCCAGTGCCTCCAGGCGCATGGGGTCGAACGGCGGCACTGCGCCGGAGGCGCCGCCGAACAGTGCCAGCGCACCGCGTGGCCGCAGCGACGCGAGCGAGGCGTCGAACGTCGACGCACCGACGCCGTCGTAGACCGTGTGCACCCCGTGCCCGCCGGTGACGTCACGGACGGCAGCCGGCAGCTCGGTCGCCAGGTCGGTCATCCGGTCGTACCGGACGACCTCGCTCGCGCCGGCGGCGCGGGACAGTGCCTCCTTCTCGTCGGTCGACACGGTGGTGATGACGCGCGCCCCCGCGGCGACCGCGAGCTGGGTGAGCAGGAGCCCCACCCCGCCTGCGCCGGCGTGCACGAGCACCTCCTGGCCCGGGAGGACCGGGAACGTCGAGCGCACGAGGTAGTGGGCGGTGATGCCCTGGAGGAGGAGTGCGGCGGCGGTCGGTGCGGGCACGCCGTCGGGCACGGGCAGGGCCTGCTCGGCGAGGACGCGCGCGTGCTCGGCGTAGGAGCCCTCGGAGCCGGCGACCCAGGCGACGGTGTCGCCCACGGCGACGCCCGTGACGTCGGAGCCGACCGCGACCACCGTCCCGGCTCCCTCCGAGCCGACGACGTGCGGGAACGGCGTGGGGTAGCGGCCGGAGCGGCGGTAGGTGTCGATGAAGTTGACCCCGGCCGCGGTGACCTCGACCACGACCTGCTCGGGCTCGGGGGAGGGGTCGGGGAGGTCGGCGACGGCGAGCACCTCGGGCCCGCCCGGACGAGTGGCCTGGACGACGCGCATGTCCCGATCCTGCACCGCCGGCGACGTCTGCACACGCGCACGGGCACCGGGCGGCAGCCGCCACCCCTGCATGTGGCGTGGCTCACGTCGCCCGGCACCCCGAAGGCTCGGTACAGTTAGGTAATGCTTACCTCACTTGGTGACGCGCCCGGCGTCCGGGACGTGGTCCGGACGGACCGTCCCGCCTACCGGCCGTTCCGGGTGACGGTGACGGCGGCCCGGCGGCTGTGCCCGTCCTTCCTGCGCGTGACGCTCGCCGGACCGGACCTCGACCTGTTCGGCCGGGACGGCCTCGACCAGCGCGTCAAGATCCTGTTCCCGCTGGCCGACGGCACCCTCTGCGACGTCGACGCGCCGGACGTCGTCGAGGCCGGCACCTGGTACGAGCTGTGGCGTGCGCTGCCCGAGGCGCGACGTAACCCGGTGCGCACCTACACGGTGCGTCGGGTGCGGCCCGCGCAGCGCGAGCTGGACGTCGACCTCGTCGTGCACGGCGGCAGCGGCCCCGCGGCCCGGTGGCTCGAGGCCGTGCGGCCGGGCGACGAGGTGATCGTCGTCGGCCCCGACGCGCGGAGCATCCACAGCGGGGTCGGCATCGACTTCCATCCCGGTCCGGCCCGCCGCCTCCTCCTGGCCGGTGACGAGACCGCGGCCCCTGCCATCTCCGCGATCCTCGAGGCGCTGCCCGCGGACCGCAGCGCGAGCGCCTTCATCGAGGTGCCCGACCCCGACGACCGTCTCGAGCTCGACCTGCCCGCCGGCGCCGACGTGACCTGGCTGCCCCGCACGGGCGCTGCCGTCGGCTCGCGCCTGGTGCGAGCCGTGACGGACTGGGCCGACGCTGCGCGCGACTTGCTCCGTGCGGCCGCTGCGCCCGCGCCGCAGGCCTTCGCCGAGGTGGACGTCGACCGAGAGCTCCTCTGGGAGTCCCCGGCCGCGCCCCCCGACGAGGCGTTCTACGCGTGGCTCGCCGGTGAGGCGGGCGTCATCCGGGACCTGCGCCGGCTCCTGGTGCGTGGACACGGCGTCGACCGGTCGCGGGTCGCCTTCATGGGGTACTGGCGGCTCGGCCGCGCAGAGCTGTCGTGACG
>JAEWQZ010000397.1 GCA_023460255.1 Actinomycetes bacterium | reverse complement strand
CGACGGTGGCGAACGCCAGCGCCAGGGCCGCGGCGCGGGTGGTGCCGGTGGCCAGGTTGCGGGCCGCCTCCGAGGCGACCGACCGCGCGCGCATCACCGCACTCCCGGCTCACCGGGGCCGGCGGTGGGGCCGCCGACGTCGGCGAGCGCGGTGTGGGGGGCGTGGTCGGCGAGGTCGAGCACGCGGGTGCAGGCGTCGCGGGTGTGCGGGTCGTGCGTGGCGACCACGACGATCGCGTCGTCCTGCGCGATCCCGGCCAGGACCGCGTTGACCGTGGCTGCGGTGGTCAGGTCGAGCTGGGCCGTCGGCTCGTCCACCAGCAGCAGGTCCGCGGCGGTGGCCACAGCCCGCGCGAGCATGAGGCGCTGCGCCTCGCCGCCGGACAGGGCCCGGAACTGCCGGTCGGTCACGGCCGCCAGGGCGAACCGGTCCAAGATCGCAGCGGCCTCGTCCTCGGCGTCGCGGCGGGCCAGCCCCCGGGCGAGCAGGGGCAGGACGACGTGGTCCAGCGCGGTGCGCCGAGGCACCCCGTGCGGGTTCTGCAGCACCCAACCCACATGCGCCACGCCGACCCGCTCCACCGTGCCGGCGGTCGGGGTCACCCAGCCGGCCAGGATCGACAGCAGCGTGGACTTGCCCGACCCCGACGGGCCGACGACGGCCACCACCTCGCCGGGGACCAGGTCGAGGTCCAGGTCCGTGAACAGCGGCGGCGCCGGAGCGAAGGCGTGCCCCAGCCCCCGCACGCGCACCACGGCGCCCATCCTGCCCATCGCGTCGCTCACGGGCAGGTCAGGTCGTCACCCGGGTCCAGGGACACCTGGTCCGGGACCGGGCCGTCGACCTCGACCAGGGTCTGGCCGAGCGCGGAGGCGACCACCCGGACCGGCAGGACGGCGCCGTCGGCGGCCACCAGACAGGCCCGGTCCCCGGCCAGGGCGAACAGGGCCGCCGGAGGAACGACCGCGACCTGCACCGGCTCCGCCAGCGCCAGCTCGAGGTCGAACGTCCCGGCCCCTTCGGTCTGCGACCAGTCCAGCAGCGGGGAGGCCTCGACGGCGGCCAGGAAGGCGGCGTCGGTGACCGTGCGGTCGGGGTTGATCGGCGCCGTCGCTGTCTGGAAGCGGGCCACCCAGCTCTCGACCGGGTCCGTCCCGCCGATCTCCAGGGCGACGAGGCCACCGCCCACCGTGGCGACCTCGCCCCCGGCGAACGCATCGCCCACCGCCACAGCGCACGTCGTCACGGTCACCTCCGGGGCGGGCAGCCACATCACGTCGGAGGACTCCAGTGCACCGGACGGCCGGACGACGCCGTGGCCCGCGAGCACAGCACGGACCGCCGCCCGTGTGCCGGGCCCGAAGACGCCGTCGACGGTCACCGCATGGCCCAGGCGGGCCAGCTCGGTCTGCAGGTCTGCGACGTCGGGGCCGCGGGCACCCACGTCCAGGTCGCGCCACAACGGTGCCGCCGTCGCCAGCGCCAACATCGGCCGGTCGTCCAGGACCAGCGGGCTCGACCCCGACGCAACCACCGCGCCGGGCACGCACCCCGACGAGCGCACCCGCCCGAACGACCCCAGCGTCAGGGTCATAGGGTCGGCGAGCACCGGGGTCGCCGACACCCGCCGCGTCCCGTCATAGGTCTCCACCGACACCGGCGCCACCCGCGCACCGCCCGGCGCCGCCACCGACGACGGCGCATCCTGCCCCAGCAGCACCGCGCCCACGACCGCGCCGGACGCGACCAGTGCCACCACGGCGATCCCGACCGTCCCCGCCGTCGCGCCCGATCGACCGCGCCCGCCACCCTTGCTCACGACGTCATTGTCCCGAGCGGCTGCGCGCAGGGTGGGAGAAACGGCGGGTGGACCCTGCACCCGCTCTCCTCAGTCCCCGACATCGGGCCCGCCCACCGGCTCACGGCCCTGCGCCAGCGACCACGGGTCCGACCGGCACTCGGCAAGGAACTCCTCCGACTCCTCGGTCGCGACCTTGAGCTCCTCCGTGGACATCCCCACGCCCTCGGACAGCCCCAGCCGCTCCGCGCACGCCGCCAGCGCCTCCCAGAAGTCCCACCCCTGCGGGTTCGAGCGCATGTCCCAGTAGTACGCCTCGACGTAGGCAGTGCCATCTTGGCACTCGATCACCGCAGCGTTCATTGCCGCATCGACCTCGGGGTCCTCGGCGGTCGCGTCGCCCCAGAACGCCGGGTCCACAGCTATGGACACACCCCCCTCGGGGTGGAGGTCAGCGATGAAGCCACGCTCCGCCATGCACGCAGGCATCTGCTCGCGCGCCTGGGCGTACTCCTCGTCGGTCACCCAGTAGTCCGCTAGGGCGTCACGCTCAAAATCGCTCAAGGCTCCCGAGTCGACTTGCTGGTCGATTCGCGCGCGCCACATGTCGGCGATCTCGGGCATCTCCTCCGCCGGGCCCGACGGTCGCGTGGAACAGCCTGCGACCGCCAACAGCGCGAGAAGCGAGGAGGCCAGCGCGGCTCGCGGTCGGCTCACGGCTCGACACCCGGCGGCGGGAAGACGTCGTACGGTAGTTCGCCCTCTCTCGCCACCGTCCACGGGTCGGTGCGGCACCTCCACAAGAACGCATCGTCCGACTCGAGGCGGGCAAGCATCTCGTCCTCGGGCATACCCCGTCCTTCGTCGAGCTCCTCGAGCCCAAGCCGCTCGATGCACGCCTGAATCGCCTCGTACCAGCTCCAGCCCTCCGGGTTGTGCCGCAGGCCCGAGTACGCCGCCTCGACGTTGGGGAGAAAGCCCGCTTCGCACTCGGCGAGCGCTTCGTCCTGAGCCGAAAGCGTCTCCTCTGCGGTACCTCGAACCGCCGCGGAGCCCGAGCGCGGATACACGGACATCTGGCCCTCGCCGAGGATCACCTCGTAGCCGCGATCCTCCATGCACGAGCGGACAGTCTCCCGCGCCCGGGCGTACTCCTCGTCGGTGACCCAGTAGTCCGCCAGGACCTCACGCTCGAAGTCGCTCACCTCGCCGGCCAGGATTCCGTCGATCCACGCACGGTTGGCGTCAGCGACCTCGGGCACCGACTCGCTCGGCTCTACCGGCGCCGGCGAGCAGGCAGCCAACGTGGCGAGAAGCGCCACGAGCGCGAGCACCCGGCCAGTCCGGGCGAACCCTGGAGTCATCGGATCAGTAGGCGACAAGCCGGACACCGTCCCGTTCTTGTTACCGGCGCAGGCAGGATCGGACCTGATCACCGTCCCGAACCGGCCACAATGCCAGCAAGGGACCTCCGTCCCCGCAACGCCGACGGGTGCCCGCCGCGATTCGGGCGATGGCTCGACCCCGAGTTCTTCGCCCTCGCCCCACGCCTCCGACCTGCTCCGCCCGACCCCGACCGCGCACGCCAGCAAGGCGCTGCTCAGCTCCGACCCCTCGAGGTGCCAGCCTTGGCGATTGCCAGGTCGAGGTCGGCAGCGATGCGGCGCTGGGCGTCGGCGGCGGCGTGCTGGTAGTGCAGGGCCGCGCGGGGCGTGGAGTGGCCGGCGCGCTGCATGAGCTCGGGGAGCGTCGCGCCGGTGAGGGCGACGAGGGTCAACGCCGAGTGGCGGAGGTCGTGCCAGGTGAGGTCGTCGCGACCGATCGTGCGACGGGCCCGGGCGAACATCGTCGAGCGGCTGCCGCTCGTGAGCGGGCGGCCTGACGCCGTGCCGAAGACGAGAGCTTCCCGTCGCTCCGGCGTGAACCGAGTCATGTGCTCGGCGAGGACTTCGACGGCCACCGCCGGTAGGGCGACCGTGCGGAGGCCGGCGCGGGACTTGGTGCCTGAGAACGGCCCAGCGCCGCCGGCGCCCGGGCGCGAGAGTGACTGCTCGACGCGGACCGTCCTGGCTGCGAGGTCGACGTGCTTCCGCTGGAGCGCGAAGAGCTCCCCTGCCCGCAGCCCCGAGAGGAACGACACCACGACCGCCGCGCGGTAGCGCTCGGGCATCGCCTCGGCCAGCGCCCACAGCTCTTCCGGAGCCAGCACCCGACGCTCGGTCCGGTGCCGCGAGTCGCGCTGGCTCGCACCCTTGATCGCGCACGGGTTCGCCGGGATCAGCCCGTCGGACACCGCTTGCGCCAGCCCGGTATGCAGCAGCCGGTAGGCCTGCGCGGCCTCGGTGTGACCGAGATTGCGACGGCCCTCGCGCGCATCCGCGACAACACCACCAGTCGCCTCGAGCCATGCCTCCCGCAGCTCGACCGGCATCCGCCCGGTCTCCGCGACCGCGCGCCCGTTCTCCGAAGCCCACGTCCGGATCGCCGCGTTGACGCGCTTCGGCGTCGACGCCGCCCGTGACCACCGCTCGCCGGCCCGCCTCGACGCCTCGGCCAGCACCGCGGCGTCCCACTCCCGCACCGCGGCCGGCGTCACCGACGCCAGCGACTGCGCACCGAGTCGAACCGTCCGCGGCCGGGCTCCGCCGGCCACCGGCACCTCGGCGTCGATCCACCGCTCCAGCAGCCGCGAGTACAGCTCCCGCGTACTCGGCGCCAGATCCCCGCGCGTCGCGATCCACCCCCGGAACCACTCCCCGAGCGGCTGCTCGCCCAGCCGCGGGTCCCGCCACACCCCATGCGCCATCCGGGACACCTCGTGCGCGAGCTCCTGGTCGGCCTCGGCCTTGGTCGCAAACGTCCCCAAGGTCCGCAGCGTCCCGTCGGGCCCCGTGTACCTCGCCTGCCAGCGCCCGGAGGGCAATCGGCGGACGGCGCCGGAGGCGCGGCGGTGACGTCGGGCAGTGGTCGCAGTCGTCATGGTCGGATCCCACTTCGCTATGGCACGTTATGGCACGAGCCGACCAGCAGAAGGGTCCCAGGGAGGTCCGACAGAGCGTCCACAACGCTCTGACCTGCGGAAACGATGGAGCGGGTGACGGGAATCGAACCCGCGCTCTCAGCTTGGGAAGCTGAAGTTCTACCATTGAACTACACCCGCGCGGCGCCCCTCGGAGCGCGCCCGACGATGATACCGGCTCCCGGCGCGAATGGGTCCAGCCGATCACGGCCGGCACTCCTCCCCCCGCCCGGCGCGCCGCAACCCCCCGCTATCCGCAGGTGATGACGTTGACCCCGGTGATCTGGATCTCCGACGTCGCCGCGTCCGCGCCCGACCCGTAGTACTGCACCCCGCCGGCCTCCACGTAGAGCAGGTCCAGGCTCTCCAGGTAGTCGGGGCCGGACGCGCCCGGCAGGGCGAGGGCGTCGGCGAGCGGCTGGTAGGGCGTCACGCCCGACTCGACGACGACGCCGGCGGGCAGCGCCCCGCGCCCCGGGTTGATGTCCCAGCCCCACAGCGCGCCCTCGAGCGTGCTCACGGACAGGGCGCCCCACTGGAGGGCGTCGACGTCGCCGGGCCCGCACGGGAGGTCCGGCGTCTCCCACTCCGCCGGCCCGAGGAGCGCCTCCAGCGCCGCACGCGGGTCCGGCGTCCCCATGGGCACGTCGCCGACGCCGGCCGCGCTCAGCACGACGCCGGTCGCCTCGGGCGTGGGCTCCTCCGGCGGTGTCTCCGTGGGCGTCTCGGTCGGCGTCTCCTCCGCGGTCGCGGTGGGCGCCGCCGTGCTGGGCTCGGCCGAGCCG
>JAEWQZ010000396.1 GCA_023460255.1 Actinomycetes bacterium | reverse complement strand
GGACCACCTGACGGGCGGTCCTGGGCCCTCGCCGCGTCCGGGGGTACAGTGACCGGCATGTCCCTGCACGGACTCCTCCTTCGTCGCCGCGGCGAGGCCTAGGCCGGTCCCTCGCCGCGGTGGTCGGTGCGCCGGTCGACCGACACCCCCGACGAGGAGAAGGACTCCGATGAACCACGCAGCGACCCGCCCGACCGTGTCCGCCCCCGGCGCGCACGAGGACCGGGGCCCCGTGACGCCGTACGCGGTGCGCACGGCCCAGCGACCGTCGCCGATGCCCGTGCACCGGTACCGCCCCTTCCACGAGCAGATCACCGTGGAGCTGCCTGACCGGACGTGGCCCGGACGGCGGATGACGACGGCGCCCCGGTGGTGCGCCGTCGACCTGCGGGACGGCAACCAGGCCCTCATCGAGCCGATGAACCCCGAGCGCAAGATGCGCATGTTCGAGCTGCTCGTGCAGATGGGGTTCAAGGAGATCGAGGTCGGCTTCCCGTCCGCGTCGCAGACGGACTTCGACTTCGTCCGGCTGCTCATCGAGGAGGAGCGGATCCCGGACGACGTCGTCATCCAGGTGCTCACCCAGTCCCGGGAGCACCTCATCGAGCGGACGTACGAGGCGATCCGCGGCGCGAAGCAGGCGATCGTCCACCTGTACAACTCCACGTCGGTGCTCCAGCGCGAGGTCGTGTTCCGCACCGACCAGGACGGTGCGCTGGACCTCGCCACGTCGGGCGCGCACCTGTGCAAGAAGTACGAGGAGATGATCCCCGGCACCGAGGTCTTCTACGAGTACTCGCCGGAGTCCTACACCGGGACCGAGCTCGAGTTCGCGGTCCGCGTCTGCAACGCGGTGCTGGACGTGTGGGAGCCGACCCCCGAGCGCAAGGTCATCATCAACCTGCCCGCCACCGTCGAGATGGCCACCCCCAACGTCTACGCCGACTCCATCGAGTGGATGTCGCGCCACCTGCACCACCGCGAGAACGTCGTGCTCTCGCTGCACCCGCACAACGACCGGGGCACCGCCGTCGCGGCCGCCGAGCTGGGCTTCCTCGCCGGAGCCGACCGGATCGAGGGGTGCCTGTTCGGCAACGGGGAGCGGACGGGCAACGTGTGCCTGGTCACGCTCGGGATGAACCTGGCCAGCCAGGGCATCGACCCCGAGCTCGACTTCAGCGACATCGACCGGATCCGGCGCACCGTCGAGTACTGCACGCAGCTCCCGGTGCACGAGCGCCACCCGTACGGCGGGGACCTGGTGTTCACGGCCTTCTCCGGTTCGCACCAGGACGCGATCAAGAAGGGCTTCGAGTCGATGGCGGCCCGCGCGGCGGCCGAGGGCGTCGGCGTCGACGACGTCGTCTGGGCGGTCCCGTACCTGCCGATCGACCCGCGCGACGTCGGTCGGACCTACGAGGCGGTCATCCGGGTCAACAGCCAGTCCGGCAAGGGCGGCATGGCCTACCTCATGAAGACCGACCACCACCTCGACCTGCCGCGCCGGCTCCAGATCGAGTTCTCGCGGGTGGTGCAGGAGCACACCGACGCCACCGGCGGCGAGGTCTCCTCCGACCAGCTCTGGCACATGTTCACCGACGAGTACCTGCCGGCCGCGCCGGACAGCGGCCTCGCACCCTGGGGCCGTTTCCGGCTGCGCAGCAGCGAGGTCGTCTCGGCCGAGTCGGGGCCGGCCCGCCTGACCGCGCGCATCGTCGACGACGGCGCGGAGGTCACTGTGGCGGGGGAGGGCAACGGCCCGATCGCGGCCTTCGTGGCGGCGCTCGCGCAGCGGTCCGGGCCGGTGGAGGTGCTCGACTACGCCGAGCACGCCCTGTCCACCGGCGAGGACGCGGTGGCCGCCGCGTACGTCGAGTGCCTCGTGGGGGACGACGTGCTGTGGGGCGTGGGCATCGACCCGTCGATCACCACGGCCTCGTTCAAGGCGATCATCTCGGCGGTCAACCGCGCGCACAGGTAGGCCTGGGCGCCCGATCGACGGCGACCTGGCCGACGAGCGCGGCCCGGTCGCCGTCGACCGAGGCGGCTGACTCAGAGCTTCTTGTCCGGGCGCCGCCGGTAGTCCCGCTGCCGCTGCTTCCACACTGCCGCCATCTCCGAGCGCAGCCGGGCGTCGGTCCGGGCGGCCTGGTGCCGTGCCTCCCGCAGGAGCTTGCGGTAGCTGGCCAGACGCCGGGCCGGCAGGGTCCCGTCGTCCACGGCTGCCAGGACGGCGCACCCCGGCTCGCCGTCGTGCGCGCAGTCGGAGAACCGGCACGCCGCCGCAAGCTCCTCGACGTCGGCGAAGACGTCCCCGAGGGCGTCGGTGCCGGCCAGCCCGATGGTGCGCATCCCCGGCGTGTCGAGGATCGCGCCGCCGCCGGGCACGAGGTGCAGCTCGCGCGTGACGGTGGTGTGCCGCCCCTTGCCGTCGGCCCGCAGGCCGCGCGTGCGCATCGCGTCGTCGTCCACCAGGGCGTTGAGGAGCGTCGACTTGCCGACGCCCGACGCGCCGAGCAGCGCGACCGTCGCGCCGGCGGCGAGGCGGGTGCGCAGAGGGTCCAGGCCGACGCCGTCCAGGGC
>JAEWQZ010000395.1 GCA_023460255.1 Actinomycetes bacterium | reverse complement strand
CCGTGCGCGCGTGGTCGAGGGCGCCCGGGGGCTCGGGTCGGCGGCGGGGCGGCGGGTGCCGCCCCGCCGCGTCGGTCGCTGGCTCCTCACTGGGCTCCTCGTCGTGGCTCCGAGCGCGATCTGGGGGATCACCACGGCCTCCGCGCAGGGCAGCCTCGGCCCCCACACGGCCCGGTACGAGGTGACGGTCGACGGCGACGTCACCGTCGACCTCGGGCCGCTCGGCACGCTCGTCATCGACTCGCCGCTGCCCCTGGCGCTCGGCGCCCGGGTGGTGGTGCAGGAGATCCCTGAGGACGTGACCTCGATCGACGCCGCCACGAGCCTGGACTCCTTCGCCGGCGCGCTCGAGGACTACGTCGCGTTCTTCACCGGCCCGGAGGCCACTGTCGAGCTCGCCACGCGCGCGCTGGTGCTGGACGCCGCCCGCAGGTCGGCGCTGGCCGCGCTGCTGCTCACCGCCGTCGGGGTGTCGCTGCGTCTGCTGGTGGGCCGGGAGCGGCGCGCCGAGCTGGCCGACCGGGTGCGGCCCCACCGGGCGGCCGTGGCAGGTGCCATGACGGTCGCCGTGCTGGTCGCGACCACCCTCGCGGGCAGTGGGGTCGTGCCCATCGGGGGTGACGACGACCGGACCGCGTCGGCGGTGTTCGACGGCACGCCGCTCGAGGGCGCCCGGATCACGGGCCGGCTCGCCGGCGTCGTCGACACCTACGGCGGGCAGGCGGTCGACGCCTGGCGCGCGAACGAGGAGTTCTACGCGGCGGCCGACGAGGCCGTGCGCGTCGCCTGGGAGGAGCGCATGGCGGCCGACGAGCGCCTGACGGACGTCCGGCGACGGCTGGGGGTGCTGCCGGGCGGCACCGGCGACGGGGACGAGCAGGCTCCCGAGCTCGTCACGATGCTCGTCATGAGCGACCTGCACTGCAACGTCGGCATGGCCGAGGTCATCGGGACGGTGCTGGAGCTCTCCGGGGCGTCTGTGGTGCTCAACGGCGGGGACACCACCGTCAACGGCACGGCGGTGGAGTCCTACTGCATCCAGGCGGTGGACGACGCCGTGCCCGACGGGGTCACCGTCGTCGTCGCCGACGGCAACCACGACAGCGCCGAGATCGCCCAGGACGAGGCCGACCACGGCTGGGTGGTCCTCGACGGGGACGTCGTGGAGGTCGACGGCGTGCGCATCCTCGGCGACGCCGACCCCCGCGCCACCCGCATCGGCTCGGGCACCTCCCTCGTCGGCGAGGAGACGGCCGCGGACGTCGCCGCGCGGCTCGCCGACACCGCGTGCTCCGACGCCGACGGCGTCGACCTGCTGCTCATCCACGACCCGGCGCTGGGTCTGCCGACGGTCACCGCCGGCTGCGCCGCCGCCCAGGTGTCGGGGCACTACCACCGGCGCGAGGGACCCGTGCGATCGGGGTCCGGTACGCGCTACACGTCCGCGAGCTCGGCGGGCGCCCGCCTGGGCCAGGCGACCATCGGGCCGCTCGCCGGCGAGGCGGAGGTCACCCTGCTCCGCTTCGACCCGGACTCGCGGCGCATCACCGACTACCGACTGGTGATCGTGCACCCGGACGCGACGGCGACCGTGACCGCGCCGCTGCTCTGGCCGGACAGCCCGCCGCGGCTGACGCCGGAGCCCGCGCTGCGCTGACCGGCGACCGGTCCGCGCGCACGACGTGGGCGTCGTGTGCCGCGGGGTTTTCCTCCCGGCGGGCCCGACGGCGTACCGTTGTCCGGTCGCCGGGGCGCCGTCCCGGCACCATCCCCCGCCAGAAGGAGAGACCGAGAGCCGTGCGGCAGCCCCCGGCCCACGTCCCTCGCGGACCCCGCGCGGCCCTGCGCAGGGCCGCGGTGGCGGCGCTCACCTGCGGCCTCGTGCTCGTCTCGCCCGCCGCACTGGCGCACGACGCCCTGGTGGGCACCGACCCGCCCGACGGCGCCGTGCTCGACGCGGCGCCCACCCAGGTCGTGCTCACCTTCTCGGCGCAGCAGACGCCTGTCGGGGCCGAGGTCGTCGTCACCTGCGCGGACGGCGCCGCGTGGTCCGACGGCGAGGCCGTCGTGTCGGGCGTGACCGTCACGCAGGCCCTGCGACCGGGCGTCCCGGACGGACCGTGCACGGTGGCCTGGCGGTCCGTGGCCCAGGACGGGCACCCGGTGACCGGGTCGTTCGGCTTCGAGGTGGCCGCCCCGCGGCCGGAGCCGACGCCGAGCGAGGAGCCGACGCCGAGCGAGGAGCCCGCCGCGGTCGAGCCCACGCCCACGGAGCCCACGCCCACGCAGGCGCCGGACGGCGACGACGACGGCGGCGCGACCTGGTGGCTCGCCGGAGCGGGGTTCGTGCTCGCCGCGGGTACCGCCGCCCTGCTCGTCCGTCGGAGGGCCGGTCGTGGCTGAGACACCCACCGAGCGTCGTGCCGAGCGCCGTGCCGAGCGTCGTGCCGAGACCATGGAGCCGCGGCGCCGGGACCCGCACGCGCACCACCGGCTGCGGATCCTGGTCCGCACTGTCGTGGCGGTCGCCCTCGCCGTGGGCGTGATGGTCGGCGGTCCCTGGCTGTACGCGCGGTTCGTCGCGGCGGAGCCGCGTGACGAGCTCTCGCTCTCCTCACCCAGCCCGGAGGCGGCGCCGCAGGTGCCGACGGGTCCCCTCGACATCGACGGGACGTGGCTGGTGCAGCCGGGCTCGGAGGCGGGCTACCGGCTGCGCGAGGTCCTCTCGGGCGAGGAGGTCGTCGTCGTCGGCCGTACCGAGTCGGTCACCGGCGAGGTTGAGGTCGAGGCGGACAGGCTGACTTCGGCCCGGGTCGTCGTCGACGCGGGCAGCATCTCCACCGACGAGTCGGCGCGGGACGCCTTCTTCCGGCGCGCCCTCGACACGACGTCCTTCCCGGAGGCGACGTTCGAGCTGACCGAGCCGGTGGACGTCTCCACGCTCGCGGCCGGCGACGAGCCGCTGACGACGACGGTGTCCGGGCAGCTGACCCTGCACGGCGTCACGAGCCCCGTCGCCGTCGAGCTCGAGGCGCAGCGCACGGCCACCGGCGTCGAGGTCGTGGGCCAGGTGCCCGTGACCCTCGCCGACTTCGGTCTCAGCGCGCCGGACCTCGGCTGGGTCGTGGTGGATCCCGCCGGCACCGTCGAGATCCGGCTGCTCCTCGCCCGCTGACGTGGGCCGGGCGCCCCCGCCCTCGTAGGGTTCTCGCGTGGCCCACCTCGCCCGGGCGATCGTCGCCGTCGTCACGGTCGTCGGCGTGCTCGTCGGCCAGGCCGCCGTCGCGGGCTGCGGCACGTCCGCCGTCGCACCCGGTCCCGTGCGGGGCGACCGGGCCCAGGGCGGCGCCGACGACGGCGCGCCGGGTCGCCTGGTGGTCGTCGCCACCTTCACGGTCCTGGCCGACGTCGTGGCCGTCGTCGGCGGCGAGGACGTCACGGTCGGCTCGATCACCGGGCCCGGGATGAACGTCCACGGGTACGAGCCCACCCCCGACGACCTGCGCCGGGCTGCCGGGGCCGACCTCGTGGTCGCGAACGGCCTCGGCCTGGAGTCGTGGCTGCACGACCTCGTCGACCCGCTCGGGGTGCCCGTCGTGGCGGTCGGCGAGGCCGTCGACCCGTTGCCCGTGCGTGGCTCGGACGGCGAGACGGCTGAGCTCGCGCACAACCCGCACGTGTGGATGTCCCCGCACACCGGACGGTCGTACGTCGCGGCGGTCGCCGACGCCCTCGCGGCCGCGGACCCGACCCACGCCGAGGGCTACGCCCGGCGCGCCGCGACGCTCACCGACGAGCTGACCCACCTGGCCCAGGAGCTCGAGCTCGCCGTCGCCGGCCTGCCGCCGGAGCACCGCGTGCTCGTCACCTGTGAGGGCGCCTTCTCCTACCTCGCGCGGGACGCGGGGCTGCGTGAGGCGTACCTGTGGCCGGTCAACGCCGAGCGGCAGGGCACGCCCCGGCAGGCGGCCCGGGTCATCGACACGGTGCGCCGGGACGAGGTGCCGGCGGTGTTCTGCGAGTGGACGGTGCCGACGACGGCGCAGCGCCAGGTCGCGCGGGAGACCGGGGCCCGCTTCGCGGGCGAGCTGTACGTCGACTCCCTCACGGGGCCCGACGGGCCGGTGCCCACGTACCTCGACCTCCTGCGCCACGACATCGCGCTCATCGCGGAGGGTCTGGCGGGGGACGCTGCCGGGGACGCTGCCGGGGACGGTGCGGGGTGAGCGCCGCGCTGGAGGTCCGTGGCCTGACGGTGCGTTACGGGGACGTGCTCGCACTCGACGGCGTGGACCTCGTCGTCGAGGGCGGCGAGGCCTGCGGGCTCGTCGGTGTGAACGGGTCGGGCAAGTCCACGCTCTTCAAGGCCACGCTCGGGCTGGTCAGAGCCGCGGCGGGGACCGTCACGATGCTCGACGGCACGACCGACGAGGCACGGCGCGCCGGGCTCGTCGCGTACGTGCCGCAGGCCGACGACCTCGACGCCGACTTCCCGGTCGACGTGTCGGACGTCGTGCTCATGGGTCGCTACCACCTGATGGGCCCGCTGCGCCGCCCCGCGCCACGCGACCGCGCCGCGGTGGCCGAGGCCCTCGACCGCGTCGGGCTGGCCGACCTCGCCGACCGGCAGGTGGGCCGGCTCTCCGGCGGCCAGCGCCAGCGCGTCCTCCTCGCCCGCGCGCTGGCGCAGCAGGCACGCCTGCTCCTGCTGGACGAGCCCTTCACGGGGGTCGACGCGGTGTCGGAGGCAGCCGTGACGGCGGTGCTGCGCGACCTGGTGGCGGACGGCTGCAGCCTGGTCGTGTCGACCCACGACCTGTCGATGCTGCCGGCCCTGTGCGCCCGGTCGGTCCTGCTGCACCGACGCGTGCTCGCGCACGGCCCGACGGCGCAGGTCCTCACGCCCGAGAACCTCGCCCGTGCGTTCGGGCCGGCGGGGGAGACGGCCCGATGACCGGCGTCGTCCACCTGGCGGCGCCCGGGTGGGACCTGCTCACCGAGCCCTGGCAGTACGAGTTCATGCAGCGGGCGCTGCTGGTCACGGTCCTGGCCAGTGTCGTCGCGGCGCTGCTGTCCTGCTGGCTCGTCCTCATCGGGTGGTCCCTGATGGGCGACGCCGTGTCGCACGCCGTCCTGCCCGGGGTCGTCCTGGCCTACCTCGTGGGTGCGCCGTTCGCGGTGGGGGCGTTCCTCTTCGGCGTCGGGGCCGTGGCGCTCATCGGGTGGGTGCGCGCGACCAGCCGGGTCAAGGAGGACGCCGCCATCGGCGTGGTCTTCACGACGGTCTTCGCCGTGGGTGTGGTGCTCGTGTCGATCACCCCGAGCCGGGTGGACCTCTCGCACATCCTGTTCGGCAACGTGCTCGGCACCTCCGACTCCGACGTCCGGCAGGTCGTGGTCCTGGCGCTCCTCGCCACCGTCGTGCTCGTGCTCGCGCGCCGGGACATCACCCTCTACGCGTTCGACAAGGTGCACGGGCACGTCATCGGCCTGCCGATGCGACGCACCGGCGTGCTGCTCCTCGCGCTGCTCGCGGTGAGCGTGGTGGCCGCGCTCCAGGCGGTCGGGGTCGTGCTCTCGGTGGCGATGCTGATCACGCCGGGTGCGACGGCGTTCCTCCTCACCGACCGGATCTGGCGGATGCTCTGGATCGCGCCGGCCGTCGCCGCCGCGTGCGCCGTCGTCGGGGTCTGGGCCAGCTACGCCCTCGACGTGGCCAGCGCGGGTCTGGTCGTGGTGTGCCAGGGCGTCGCCTTCGCCATCGCCTACGCGGTGGCGCGGTGGCGGGGCCGGGCTCCGCACGCGCCGGTCCGCGGGGTTGTGGAGCCGACGCCGCACCATCCGCGGCAACCGCTCCACGACCCCGGCGACCCGACCCGCAACGAGCCCCCGCCGGGTCGGTAGCCTGTGCGGGTGCACACCCCCGCCCAGCCCTCCGTCGACCCTGCTGCCGCCACCGGCCCGGCCGGTGCGCCCGCCGCCCCGCCCGAGCCGCCGCACCGGTACACCGCAGCCCTCGCGGGGCGCATCGAGCAGGCGTGGCAGGACCGGTGGGAGGAGGAGGGGACCTTCCACACGCCGAACCCGACGGGTCGCCTGACCGACGCGGACGGCGCGCACGCCGACCCCGACGCACCGTCGTTCTTCGTGATGGACATGTTCCCGTACCCGTCGGGGGCGGGCCTGCACGTCGGGCACCCCCTGGGGTACATCGCCACCGACGTCGTCGGCCGCTACCGGCGCATGCGCGGGGAGAACGTGCTGCACGCGCTGGGCTACGACGCGTTCGGGCTGCCGGCCGAGCAGTACGCGGTGCAGACCGGCCAGCACCCGCGCAAGACCACCGAGGAGAACATCGCCACCATGCGGCGCCAGCTGCGTCGTCTGGGCCTGGCGCACGACCCGCGACGGAGCTTCGCGACCACGGACCCCGAGTACGTCCGCTGGACGCAGTGGATCTTCCTGCAGGTCTTCGACGCGTGGTACGACGCGGAGGCGGTGCGGCCCGACGGCGGCCGCGGCATGGCCCGCCACGTCGACGAGCTGGTCGCGGAGTACGAGGCGGGCACGCGCCCGCTGCCCGAGGCCTGGGCGGGGCGCGCGTGGGGCGACCTGGACGGCGTCGAGCGTCGCCGCGTCGTCGACGGCCAGCGGCTCGCGTACGTCTCCGAGACGCCGGTGAACTGGTGCCCCGGCCTGGGCACCGTGCTGGCCAACGAGGAGGTCACCGCCGAGGGCCGTTCCGAGCGCGGCAACTTCCCGGTGTTCAAGCGCAGCCTGCGGCAGTGGAACATGCGGATCACCGCCTATGCCGACCGGCTGGCCGACGACCTCGACATGATCGACTGGCCCGAGAAGGTGCGCCTCATGCAGCGCAACTGGATCGGGCGCTCCGAGGGCGCGATGGTGACGTTCGAGGTCATCGGGGGCATGGAGCTCGAGGTCTTCACGACGCGGCCGGACACGCTGTTCGGTGCGACCTTCATGGTCGTCGCGCCCGAGCACCCGCTGCTCGACGAGGTGCCGATGCACTGGCCGGACGGCACCCACGGTGCGTGGACCGGCGGCCACAAGACCCCGACGGCGGCGGTGGCCGCCTACCGCGCGGAGACCGCCGGCAAGACGGCTGTCGAGCGCCAGGCCGACGCCGGCAAGAAGACGGGCGTCTTCACCGGTCACGTCGCGATCAACCCCGTCAACGGCGAGCTGATCCCCGTCTTCACCGCCGACTACGTGCTGTGGGGCTACGGCACCGGGGCGATCATGGCGGTGCCGGGCGGCGACGACCGTGACCACGCGTTCGCGGAGGCCTACGAGCTGCCGGTGATCCACACCGTGGCCCCGCCCGAGGACCACGCGGGCGGTGCGTGGACGGGCGACGGCGTCGTGATCAACTCCGTCGGCGACGGGATCACCCTCGACGGCATGGACGTGCCGACCGCCAAGGCCGCGATCACCGCCTGGCTCGCCGAGCGCGGCGTCGGCAGCGGGACCGTCACCTACCGGCTGCGCGACTGGCTGTTCAGCCGGCAGCGGTACTGGGGCGAGCCGTTCCCCATCGTCTACGACGAGCACGACCTGCCCATCGCGTTGCCGGCCGACCAGCTCCCCGTCGACCTGCCCGACGTGCCGGACTACTCGCCGCGCACCTTCGACCCCGACGACGCGCACTCCACGCCGGAGCCCCCGCTGGGCCGCAACGAGGAGTGGGTGAACGTCACGCTCGACCTGGGCGACGGGCCCCGCACGTACCGCCGCGACACCAACACCATGCCGAACTGGGCGGGGTCGTGCTGGTACTACCTGAACTACCTGGACCCGGGGGAGCGCGACGTCGTCGTCGACCCGGGCCTCGAGCGCTACTGGCTGGGCCCGCAGCACAACGCGGCCGCCGGCTCGAGCGGCGGCGTCGACCTGTACGTGGGTGGCGTCGAGCACGCGGTGCTGCACCTGCTGTACGCACGCTTCTGGCACAAGGTGCTGTACGACCTGGGGCACGTGAGCGGCGCCGAGCCGTTCCGGCGGCTGTTCAACCAGGGCTACATCCAGGCCTTCGCGTACCGCGACGACCGCGGCCAGCCGGTCCAGGCCGCCGAGGTCGTGGAGGACGCCGCGTCGGCGACCGGGTTCTCCTGGCAGGGCGCCCCCGTCACCCAGGAGTACGGGAAGATCGGCAAGTCCCTGAAGAACATGGTCACGCCGGACGAGATGTACGAGGCGTACGGCGCCGACACCTTCCGCGTGTACGAGATGTACATGGGCCCCCTGGACCTGTCGCGCCCGTGGGACACGCGCGCCGTCGTCGGGTCGCAGCGGTTCCTCCAGCGCCTGTGGCGCAACGTCGTCGACGAGGAGACCGGCGCGGTCACCGTGACCGACGAGGCGCCCGACCTGGCCACGACGAGGCTGCTGCACCGCACGATCGACGAGGTGACCACAGAGATGTCGGCGATGCGGTTCAACACCGCCATCGCCCGCCTCATCGTCCTGAACAACCACCTCACGTCCCTGGACGGCGTGCCGCGCGCGGTGGCCGAGCAGCTCGTCCTCATGACGGCGCCCTTCGCGCCGCACATCGCGGAAGAGCTGTGGTCGCGCCTGGGGCACGAGCGCAGCCTCCTGCGCGAGCCGTTCCCCGTGGCGGACCCCGCGCACCTCGTCGTCGAGTCCGTCACGTGCGTCGTCCAGGTCGCCGGGAAGGTCCGCGACAAGCTCGAGGTGTCCCCGGACGCCGACGAGGAGACCCTGCGCGGGCTGGCGCTCGGCTCCGAGCGGGTGCAGCGGGCGCTGGCCGGGCGTGCGGTGCGGACGATGATCGTCCGGCCGCCGCGACTGGTGAACGTGGTGCCGGCCTGACATGGGCGCCGTCGCCGTCGTCACCGACTCCACGGCGTCCCTGCCCACCGGGCTGGTGGAGGCCGCGGGGATCGTCGTCGTGCCGCTGGACGTGGTGGTCGACGGGGTGGCGCACCGCGAGGGCATGGACATCACGACCGACCAGATCGTCGACGCGCTCCGGTCCGGCGCCAGCGTGCGCACCGCCCACCCGAACCCCGAGGCGTTCGCCCGCGCCTACGCACGAGTGGCCGCCCGCGGCGCGAGCGAGATCGTGTCCGTGCACATCTCGGGCGAGCTGTCGGCGACGGTGACCTCCGCCCAGCTGGCGGCGCAGTCGGCGGGCGTGCCCGTGCACGTGGTCGACTCGCGCACCGTCGGCATGGGCC
>JAEWQZ010000394.1 GCA_023460255.1 Actinomycetes bacterium | reverse complement strand
GCCGTGGGGGGCGGTGGTCGCCGCGAACGGGGTGGTTCTCACGGTGTTCCTGTGGCACATGGTCCCCGTCGTCGTGGCCGGGGCGTGCCTGATGGCGACGGGGGTGTTCCCGCAGCCCGAGGTCGGGTCCGGCGTGTGGTTCGCCCTTCGCGTCCCGTGGCTCCTCGTGCTCGCGGTGCTGCTCGGCGTGCTGGTCGCGGCCTTCGCGAGGGTCGAGTCGGCGGCGCCCCGCCCGGCCGAGGGGACGCCGTCCGGCGTCGTGGTCGGGGCGGGCGTGGTCGCGTGCGTCGCGGGCCTTGCCGGTATCGGGGTCACCGGGGCCGAGGGAGTGGTCCCGGCCGTCGGCGGGCTGCCGCTGGCCGAGCTCGTGCTCCTCGGCGCCGGGCTCGCCGTCGTCCGGGGCTCGGGGGTTCGGCGTGCCACACCGCCGTCGCCGGGTCCGTGAGGCCGGGCGCCGGGCGGTCCGGATAATCGCTGGTGGGGGGCGTGTCGGCGTGCCACACTCGGGCTGCGACGCCCGGCGCCACAGCCCTTCTGCCCCTCTGTGCCCCTGGAGGCCCTCGGTGCGCCCCTTCACGGCCGAGCCAGGCCACACCCAGGACTTCTTCGCGGTGCGCGACTTCCTCGTGCGGATCAACGCGCGCGAGGTGCGCACACCGGGCTTCCTCTGGGGGCGGTGGGAGTGGGCGTTCGCCCTGCCCTACCTGGACACCTCGGCCCTCGACCGCATCGGCGTGGCCGAGCGCGACGGGCGTGTCGTCGCCCTGGCGACCTACGAGGAGTCTCCCGGCGACGCCTGGCTGGTCGTCGACCCGGCGCACCGCGACCTCCTGCCCGCCCTGGTCGACCACGCCCTGGACCGGCTGTCCGTCGACGGCCGCCTGCGCGTCATGGTGCCCGACGACGACGCCGAGCTCGCCGGTCTCGTCGCCGACCGCGGCCTGGTGCGCACCCCGGTCGGCGAGCCCAACTCGGTGCTCGGGCTCGACGCGGACCTCGGCTACGCGCTGCCCGAGGGCTTCCGGACCCTCGGCCTCGACGAGGCGTGGGACCTCGAGCTGCTCCACCGGCTGATGCACCGCGGGTTCGGCCACCCGGGCGAGCCCGACGTCTCCGAGTCCGAGCTGGCCTGGCGGCGCCGCTCGACGGAGTCGCCCGGCCAGCGGCCGGACCTGCAGGTCGTCGTCGAGGCGCCCGACGGCGGCTACGCGGCGTTCTGCGGGACCTGGCTGTGGCCGGGCGGCGACTACGCCATGGTCGAGCCGGTGTGCACCGACCCCACCTGGCGCCTCCAGGGCTGCGGGCGGGCCGCCGTGCTCGAGGCGGTGCGGCGCTGCCGGGACCTCGGCGCGCGCGTCGCGTACGTCGGCTCGGACCAGCAGTTCTACGCGCGGCTGGGCTTCCGGGCGGCCCTCGGCGGCACCTGGTGGGCCACGCCCGGCTCGCCGTCCGAGTGATCGGCGACGAACCGCTGCACGTTCGCGCCCCCGTGACGGCGGGAGCGACGTGGACCGGTGTCGCGAGTGGTGCCTGAGGAGCGAAGGCGGGCCGGCCCTCACCACCCCCGGGTCCCGGCACCGCCCTTGAACGGGCCGACGACCCGGCTGGTCCGCCAGCCGCCGTAGACGTCGCCCTCCTGCGCCCGGACCGGCTCGCCGTCGACGGTGCAGGTCAGGCGGCCGGGGTAGAGCGACACGTGGCCCGCCAGTGCCTCGTACCCCGGCGCGGGGTCCGGGTACGCCCACGCGGCGCGGGGCAGCACGACGGGCCCGCCGTCGGGTCCGGTGCCGACGACGTCGAGGTACACCGCGCGGCCCTTGAACTCGCAGACGGTGACCGGGCCGCCGGACGGGACCAGGACCCCGTCCGCGACGTCGGCGAGCGGCAGGTAGTAGGTCGGCGGGTGCGAGGTCTCCAGGACCCGCAGCGCGCGGCGGGTGTCGGCGACGAGGGTCGTGCCCAGCCGGGCGGCCACGTGCTCGGTGCCGGGCACGACGGCCGGTGGGCGCGGGTAGTCCCACACGGACTCCTGGCCGGGCCCGGGCGGGACCGCCGGGCGACCGCCGGGCGGGGGCGTGCGCGGTCGCCACGTGCCTGTCGTGTCGGGTCCCATGCCGTCACTACCGGTGTGCGGCCGCCCGTGGATGCACGGGGCCGCTGATGGACGAGCACGATCGCCACCGATGCCCTGACCCATGCCCCGGAATTGACCGCGAAAGACGCTCAGAATAGGCGAGGAAATTGCCAGGGAAAATCGACTAAGCGATTAGGGCGATTGACCCATGATCGATGCCGGACGACGTTCATGGGCGGTCGACGGAATGCACCATCGGCCCTTTGTCAGCCGACCCGGAAGGGGAGTCATGTACGCCCTCCGTCCTGCCTGTGCACCGCCCACCACGGGCCGGCGACCACCCCGGTCGGTGACCCTCGGTGCCGTCGGCGCCCTGGCCGTCGCCCTCGCCGGAGGCGTCGTGGCCGCGCCGGCCGTGGTCGCGGCCCCCGCGCCTGCCGCCGCGCCCGACCTCGCGTCGGACCCCTACGGCGACCTCGCCGAGGCTCTGCAGATGTCCCTGTACTTCTACGACGCCGAGATGTCCGGCGCCTCCCGCACGCAGGGGGTGCAGCGCCTGGAGTGGCGCGGCGACTCCGAGGTGGCCGACGCCGTCATCCCGCTCGTGAGCAACGACTCCGGCACCGACGACCTCGCCGAGGAGGGCACCAACCTCACCGAGGAGATGATCACCAGGTACCGGGACGTGCTGGACCCGGACGGCGACGGCGCCGTCGACCTGTCCGGCGGGTACCACGACGCCGGTGACCACGTGAAGTTCGGCCTGCCGCAGACCTACACCGCGGCCACTCTCGGCTGGGGGCTCCACGAGTTCCCCGAGGCCTATGAGGAGGCGGGCGCAGCCGAGGCGATCATGACCCACCTGCGCTGGTTCTCCGACTACTTCCTCCGCTCGACCTTCCGCGACGCCGACGGCGACGTCGTCGCCTTCAGCTACATGGTCGGCCGGGGCGGCATCGACCACACGTACTGGGGTCCGCCGGAGCTCCAGGACCCGGAGCGGTACCCCCGCTCGGCCACGTTCGCCTACGCGGGCGCGCCCGCCAGCGACCAGGTCGCCGGGGCGGCGGCTGCGCTCACCGTCATGGCGTTGAACACCGCCGAGTCCGACCCGGCGTACTCCGCCGAGTGCCTGGACACCGCCATCGCCCTGTACGAGTTCGCCGTCGAGAACCGCGGCACCGGCAACGGCGACGGCTTCTACCCCTCCAGCTTCGACGACGACGAGCTGGCCTGGGCGGCCGTGTGGCTGTTCGAGGCGACGGGCGAGCGCGACTACCTCGACGACGTCGTCGCCAAGGACGCACAGGGCAGGTACACCGGCTACCTGAGCAAGATCATCAACAGCCCGGGGGACACCTGGCAGAACATCTGGGTGCACTCCTGGGACACCGTGTGGGGCGGCGTGTTCGCCAAGCTCGCACCGCTGAGCAAGGGTGTCGTCGACGACGCCGAGAACGAGCGGTACTGGTACTACTTCCGGTGGAACGCCGAGTACTGGACCGGCGGCGCGGTGCCGCACCGGGACGCGGCGGACGGCACCTACATCGCCACGTCGCCGTCCGGGTACAGCGTCGTGTCGACGTGGGGCTCGGCCCGGTACAACACCGCCGCCCAGCTCTGCGCGCTCGTGTACCGCAAGTACTCCCACCTCGACTGGGGCGACGCGGCGCAGAACGAGCGGACGGGCATCGCCTTGTCGCAGTGGGCCCTGTCCCAGATGAACTACCTCATGGGCGACAACCCGCTGCACCGGTCCTACGTGGTCGGCTACACCGCCGACGACGGTGACCACCACGCACGGTTCCCGCACCACCGGGCGGCGCACGGCTCCTCGACGAACAGCATGCTCGTGCCCGCCGAGCACCGGCACACCCTGTGGGGCGCCCTCGTGGGCGGCCCGGACCTGGCCGACGCGCACAAGGACGAGACGACCGACTACGTCTACAACGAGGTCGCGATCGACTACAACGCCGGCTTCGTCGGCGCGCTCGCCGGCCTGGTCGAGTACTTCGGCGACGACGCGCCGGCGGCCACGTGGACCCCGCCCGCCGAGGCGGAGGCCGACGCGTACGTCGCCCGCGCCAAGCTCGAGCAGGAGAACGACGCGCGCACCCAGGTGACCCTCGAGGTCTCCAACTACTCCGTGCACCCGCCGGCCGAGGTCGACGACCTGTCGCTGCGGTACTACATCGACATCAGCGAGCTGGAGGAGAACGGTCAGTCCATCGACGACGTCTCCCTGGCCGTGTACTACGACGAGTCCAGGACGCTCAGCGGGCAGGGCGTCACCCTCGAGGGGCCGCACAGCGCGGGCGTGCCGGGGCTGTACTACGTCGAGGTGTCGTGGGACGGCATCGCGTTCTACGGCAAGCGCGAGGTCCAGCTCGGCCTCATCGCCGCGCAGAACTCGTCCTGGGTCACCACGTGGGACCCCTCGAACGACCCGAGCCGCCAGGGCCTGACCGGCGAGCTCGCACTCACCGAGCACGTGCCGGTGTACCGGGACGGCGAGCTCGTGCACGGCGTGGAGCCCGACGGCGCGATCGACCCGGGGGAGCCGGAGGAGCCGGAGGACCCGGAGGACCCGGAGGACCCGGAGGACCCGGAGGACCCGGAGGACCCGGAGGACCCGGAGGACCCCGAGGAGCCGGAGGACCCGGAGGACCCGGAGGACCCCGAGGAGCCGCTGGACGCCCCGTGCGCGGCGACGTTCGAGGTCGCGAACAGCTGGCCCGGCGGCTACCAGGCCCTCGTCACGGTGACCGCGGGACAGCAGGCACTGGCCGGCTGGCGCGCGGACGCCGAGCTGTCCAGCGTGCTCACGGTGGTCCAGGCATGGTCCGGCACGGTGACCGCCCAGGGCGCGACCCTGACCGTGTCGCCGGCCGCGTGGAACGCGAGCCTGGGCGCGGGGCAGTCGACGAGCGTGGGCTTCATCGGGTCGGGCACCCCGCCCGCGGGCACCGTCGCGCTGCACTGCTCGGCGACGTGAGTCCGGTCGTGACCTGACAC
>JAEWQZ010000393.1 GCA_023460255.1 Actinomycetes bacterium | reverse complement strand
CCGCTGGGCCCGAGCACCCGCGCCAGGCACGTCCACGCCAGGACGAGGAGGATGCCGGCCACGACGTCGCTGGGCCGGTGCCACGCCCCCACCAGGGTGGAGACGCCGGTGGCCGCCGCGTACAGCGCGCCGCCCGCCGCCGTCGCGGCCCGCCACCGGCGGGGCACGACGAGCACGAGCGCCACGGCGCACGAGGTCGCCGCGATCGTGTGCCCGCTGGGCAGGGTGTTCGCGAGCCGGTCGCCGACCTCGAGGTCGGGACGCTCCAGCAGGCCGTGCTTGAGCAGCTGCCCGGTGAGGTTGGCGCCGGCGACGAGCAGGACGACCTGCGCGGCGAGCAGCCAGCGCCGGCGGACGAGGGCGACGACGACCGTGACCGTGAGCACCACGGCGATGAAGGGCACGGAGATGACGTCGAGCACCGGCTCCGCCACCCGCCACAGGCGGTTCCGGCCGAGCTCGGCGCCCTCAAAGGCGGCCTGGTCCAGCAGCTGCCCCTCGTAGGTGCCGACGAAGACCCGCCACGTCGCCCACACGCCGAGGGCCGCCAGCACGCCGATCACCGCGACGGCGACCCGCCAGGCGATCTCGCGGCCGACGGACGGCAGTGGGGTCTCGGCGTCGTCCGTCACGCGGCATACGGTAGGCGACGCGTCGGCGGCGCGCCGTCCCCCCGGGGCCGGACCCGTCCGCCCTCGGGCTCAACCTTGCGGTCGGGGTGTCGGCCCCGTCCTCTACCGTTCCACCGTGCCGATCATGGTTCCCGACCACGTCCTCTCGTCCGCCGTCGACCGCTTCGGCGTCGACCCCGCCTCGGTGCGGCTCATCCCCCGGGACGGCTCGCCCGACGGGGCCGTCCACGCGTGCCGCCGCGACGGGACCGACGCCTTCCTCAAGATCAAGCCCGTCGCCACGGCCGGCCTGCCGCGCGAGCGCGACGTCATCGAGCTCCAGACGACGCTCCGGGGCGTCGTCCGCGTGCTCACGTACCTCCCGTCCCGCACGGGCGACCTGGTGGAGGGGCTCGACGGTCACGTCGCGACCCTCACCGAGCGCGCCTCGGGGCGGCACGTCACGGAGCAGGACTACGCGCCCCCGTTCTTCCGCGCGTGGGCCGGCACGCTCGGCCGGATCCACCGGACGACGCGCGACTGGTCGGGGGGCACCCACCTGCGCGACCCGCGAGCGGAGCACGAGTTCTTCCTCGCGGGCTGCCGGGACGACGCCATGGCCGAGGCCTGGCGCGACCTCGGCGACCGGCTCCAGGCGCTGCCCACCGACCCCGACGGGTACGGGGTCGTGCACAACGACCTGCACGCCGGCAACCTGCTCATCGACCCGGACGGCGACCTGACGGTCCTCGACTTCGACGTGGCCGGGTGGCACTGGTACGCCTGCGACCTCGCCATCGTCCTGGCGCACCCGCTCTGGCACCTGCGCGAGCGGCCCGACGACGCCCGGGGGTTCGCCGACGTCGTCGTCGACGCCTACCTCGCCGAGTACCCGCTGCCCGCGGAACGGCTCGCGGACCTGCCCCTGCTCGTCCGCTACCGCCTCGCGCTCTTCGTCCTCGTGATGCAGCTCGAGCTGGACGGGCGTCCCGAACCTGACTGGTTGCGCGAGCTGCGCGCCTGGGTGCTCGCCGACGAGCCCCTCCCCGGGGTGCCGACGGCCTGACCCCCACCGGGACCACACAGGTGCCGCACAGGGTTTGCACAGCGAGGTGGGACCTCCCGGGCCCACAATGGCGCGCATGGAGACGCGCGCGCAGTCCCGCGCCGAGACCGGCGCCCCCGCCCGCACGCAGGCCCCGCGCCTGGTCCGCGACGACGGGTCGCCGGTGCGGGTCCTCGTGGTCGACGACGAGCCGATGCTCGGCGAGCTGCTCGCGACGGCGCTGCGCTACGAGGGCTGGCAGGTCGAGTCGGCGCTGACGGGCCGCGCTGCGGTGAAGACCGCTGCGGCGCTGGACCCGGACGTCGTCGTGCTCGACGTCATGCTCCCCGACATGTCCGGGTTCGACGTGCTGCGGCGGCTGCGCGACGCCCGCCCGCGGGTCCCCGTGCTCTTCCTCACCGCCCGCGACGCCGTCGAGGACCGCATCGCGGGCCTGACCGCCGGCGGCGACGACTACGTGACCAAGCCGTTCAGCCTGGAGGAGGTGGTGGCGCGGCTGCGGGCGCTGCTGCGCCGGGCGGGTGCGACGGCGCAGGAGGCGGACGCGCGGCTCGTCGTCGGTGACCTCGTGCTCGACGAGGACAGCCACGAGGTGTTCCGCGACGGGGTGGAGATCCACCTGACCGCGACCGAGTTCGAGCTGCTCCGCTACCTCATGCGCAACCCGCGCCGCGTGCTGTCCAAGGCGCAGATCCTCGACCGGGTGTGGCACTACGACTTCGGCGGCCAGGCGAACATCGTCGAGCTCTACGTCTCCTACCTGCGCCGCAAGATCGACGCGGGCCGGGCACCGATGATCCACACCCTGCGCGGCGCCGGCTACGTGCTCAAGCCGGCCGACGCCGGCTGAGCACGCCGTGCTCGCCCGCTGGCCGCTGCGTCGTCGGCTCGTCGCGCTCGTCCTCGTGCTCCTCGCCACGGTGGCGACGGTGATCGGCGTCGCCTCGACCCTCGCGCTGCGCGACTCCCTCGTCGACCAGGTCGACGCCGCCCTGCGCACCACGCTGGCCCGCGGCGGACGTGAGCCGACGACCGCGGCGGACTCCGGTCAGACACCGCCCGCGCTCGACATCCCGGGCATGCGCGACGGCACCGTGTGGGTGGACTTCGCGGACCTCGGCACCGCGCAGACGCTGCGTTCGGGGTACATCGCCGACTACGCGGTGCAGCGGCTGACCCTGCGCCAGCTCGAACAGCTCGCCGACGTCCGGCCCGACGCCGTCCCGCGGACGGTCCGGCTCGACCGCCTGGGCGACTACCGCGTCGTGGCGACCTCGAGCGCGACCACGTACACGGTCGTCGGGCTCCCCATGGCGGAGGTGGACGCCACGACGGCGCGGCACGTGGGCACCACCGTCGTCGTCGTGCTCACCGGCCTGGCGGTCGTCGGCCTGCTCGGCACGGTGCTCGTGCGGCGCGAGCTGCGGCCGCTGGCCCGGGTCGCCGCGACCGCCTCCGTCGTCGCCGCCACCCCGCTGCACCGGGGCGAGGTCGTGCTACCGGCGCGGGTCGCCGAGCGCGACGCGGACGCGGCCACCGAGGTCGGGCGGGTGGGCGCGGCCCTCAACCAGCTGCTCGCCCACGTCGAGGGCGCGCTCACGGCGCGGCACCGCTCCGAGACCCAGGTGCGCCAGTTCGTGGCGGACGCGAGCCACGAGCTGCGTACCCCGCTCGCCTCGATCCGGGGCTACGCCGAGCTCGTCCGCCGGGTCCCGGACGAGGTGCCCGACGACGTCCTTCGGGCGATGGACCGCGTGGAGTCCGAGGCGCGCCGGATGACGTCGCTGGTGGAGGACCTGCTGCTGCTGGCGCGGCTCGACGCCGGCCGGCCCCTGGAGCGGGTGGCCGTCGACGTCAGCGCGCTCGCGGCCGATGCGGTCGCCGACGCGCACGCCGCCGGACCCGACCACGTGTGGCGCCTGGAGCTGCCGGAGGAGCCGGCGGTCGTGACCGGCGACGACGCGGCCCTGCGTCAGGTGCTCGCGAACCTGCTCTCGAACGCGCGCGTGCACACCCCGGCGGGGACGACCGTCACGACGCGCGTGGTCGTCGGTCCGGGCGCGAGCCCGGGCACTGGCACGGCCACCGGCACGCGCCCCGGCACCGTCGCCGTCACCGTCGTCGACGACGGCCCGGGGATCCCTGCGGACCTGCGGGAGCGCCTGTTCGACAGGTTCGCCCGGGCCGACGGCGCGCGCTCGCCCGGCACGGGCACGGGCCTCGGGCTGTCCATCGCCCGGGCAGTGGTCCAGGCGCACGGCGGCACGATCACCGCCGACGGCACACCCGGGGCGACGACGTTCACCGTCACGCTCCCCGTCGCCGGGCCCGCTCCCCTGCCGCCGGCCGACGAGCCCCCGGCCCAGCCACCCCCGGCCCAGTCACCCCCGGCCTAGTCACCCCCGGCCACGACGAGGAAGCCGTCGCGGACCAGCCCGCGCAGCGGCGGCAGCACCTCGGCGGCGACGAGCTCGGCGGGCGTGTCGAGCAGCGCCGCCATCGCCGCGACCACCTGGCCCACCGTGAACTCGCCGTCGAGCGCCCCCACGAGCCCGGCCAGCGCCGGTCCGAGCTCCACGGTCCGCGCGAAGCCGGCGCCCTGACGCAGCCGGACCACCCGTGGCTCCGGGTCGCCGGGGGTGTGGTGGCGGTCCTCGACGACGTCCGGGGCGGGGGCTAGCCGGGTGCCGGCGAGCTCGTCGTCGTCGCGCACCGCCAGCCAGTCGTGCGCGGCGAGGACGTCCGCGAGGTGCCCGCCCAGGGGTGCGGGCAGCGGACCGGTGAGCTCCTCGAGGCGGCGCAGGGTGGGCCGTCCGCGGACGGGCCGTCGGAGGAGCACGAGACCGAACCCCACGGCCTCGACGTCGCGCTCGGCGAAGTCGTCGAGCCAGGCGCCCAGCCCGTCACGCCAGGCCTCGCGGTCCCGGTCCGGGGTGAGCCCGCCGTCGCGCAGCCACGTCTCGGCGTACTCCGCGGGGTCGGCGACCTCGCGCTGCACGACCCAGGCGTCGAGCCCCGCCCGGTCCACCCACTCACCGACGCGCTCGCGCCAGTCCGCACCCCGCCGGTGCTCCCAGTTGCCGAGCAGCTGCGCCACGCCGCCGGGCTCGAGCACGTCGCCGACGCCGAGGACCAGGTCTCGCACGAGGTCGTCGCCCGCCCGCCCACCGTCGCGGTAGACGAGCCGCTCGTCGTCTGCCCGGGCACCGCCGCCGACACCGCCGCCGACACCGCCGCCGGCACCGCGACGTGGCGTGATGACGAACGGCGGGTTCGACACCACGAGGTCGAACCTCTCTCGCTGCACCGGCTCGAGCATCGACCCGGCGCGCAGGTCGAGGTCGACCCCGGCCAGCGCGGCGTTGAACGTGGCGAAGGCGAGCGCCCGTGGCGAGACGTCGGTGGCCACGACCGCCGCGCTGTGCCGCGCCGCGAGCAGCGCCTGCACGCCGCACCCCGTGCCCAGGTCCAGCGTGCGCCGCCGTGGCGAGCGGATCGTCGCCCGCGCCAGCGTCAGGGACGCCCCGCCGACGCCGAGGACGTGGTC
>JAEWQZ010000392.1 GCA_023460255.1 Actinomycetes bacterium | reverse complement strand
CGCCTCGGCTGGTACCTCGCGGGTCCCGCCTTCGTCGTGATGCTCGCCGTGACGGCCTACCCGATCCTCCAGGCGGTGTGGGAGTCGCTCTTCAGCTTCCGGCTGACCGCCCCGGACGAGCGCCGGTTCGTCGGGCTCCAGAACTACCAGGTGGTGCTCACCGACGCGGTCTGGTGGCGGGACCTGTGGGTGACGGTGCTCATCACCGTCATCACGGTCGCCGTCGAGCTCGTCCTGGGCTTCGCCCTGGCCCTCGTCATGCACCGTGCGGTCCGGTCCCTGCGCGGGGTGCTGCGCACGGCGATCCTCGTGCCCTACGGGATCATCACCGTCGTCTCGGCGTTCGCGTGGTTCTACGCCTTCGACATCAACAGCGGCTTCATCAACTCGTGGTTCGGGTGGCTGCCCGGGGTCGACGAGAACCTCAACTGGTTCGCCGAGACCGGGACGAGCCTGACGGTCATCATCCTGTCCGAGATCTGGAAGACCACGCCCTTCATCTCCCTGCTGCTCCTGGCGGGCCTCGCGCAGGTGCCCACGGAGCTGGAGGAGGCGGCGGAGGTCGACGGCGCCACGTGGTGGCAGCGCCTGCGGCGGGTGATCATCCCGAACATGAAGGCGGCGATCATGGTCGCCGTCCTCTTCCGGGCCCTGGACGCGTTCCGGATCTTCGACAACGTCTTCATCATGACCAACGGCGCCAACGGCACCGAGGTGCTGTCGCTGCTGGCCTACCGGCAGGCGATCGCCCGGCTGGAGATCGGGCTCGGGTCGGCGATCTCGGTCCTGCTGTTCCTGTGCGTCGTGGCGATCTGCGTCGCGGCGATCAAGCTCTTCAAGGTCGACCTGGCAGGGGCGAGGGGGGAGCGCTGATGGGCACGCTGTCCCGCCGGCAGCGGACGTGGTGGGCGGTCGTCACCGTCCTCGTCCTCGTCTACGCGCTGTTCCCGGTCGTCTCGATCTTCGTGACGAGCTTCAAGCTCCCCAGCGACCTGAACTCCGGGGCGTTCCTGCCCGCGCAGTGGTCGTGGACGAACTACGAGCAGATCCTCGTCGGCGACGCCCAGGAGCTGTTCCTGTCGGCCCTGCGCAACTCCATCGGGATCTCCCTCATCGCGACCGCGATCGCCGTCGTGCTCGCCACGCTCGCCGCCTACGCCATCGCGCGCCTGGACTTCCCGGGCAAGAAGCTGATCCTCACCACGGCGCTGGGGGTGTCGATCTTCCCGGTCATCTCGATCGTCACGCCGCTGTTCAACGTGTGGCGGTCGATCGGGCTGTACGACACGTGGCTCGGGCTGATCATCCCGTACCTGTCCCTGACGCTGCCCATCTCGATCTGGACGCTGGCGGCGTTCTTCCGCCAGATCCCCTGGGAGCTGGAGCAGGCCGCACAGGTGGACGGCGCGACGAGCTGGCAGGCCTTCCGCAAGGCGATCGTGCCGCTCGCGGCGCCCGGGGTGTTCACCACCGCCCTCATCGCCTTCTTCATCGCCTGGAACGACTTCGTCTACGGGATCTCGCTCACCTCGACCGAGGCGGCCCGGCCGGTGCCGGCGGCGCTCGCGTTCTTCACCGGCGCGTCGCAGTTCGAGGAGCCGACGGGGTCCATCTCGGCGGCGGCGGTCGTGGTGACCATCCCCGTCGTCGTCCTCGTCCTGCTGTTCCAGCGCCAGATCGTCGCGGGCCTCACCCAGGGCGCCGTCAAGGGGTAGTGCTCGGCAACGCAAGGGAGACAGTCATGGCCTCGATAGTCCTGCGGGACGTCGTCAAGGAGTACGGCGACGGGTTCCTCGCGGTGAAGGGCGTCAGCCTCGACATCAAGGACGGCGAGTTCGTCATCCTCGTCGGGCCGTCCGGCTGCGGGAAGTCGACGATCCTGCGGATGATCGTCGGCCTGGAGGACATCACCTCCGGCGACCTCGAGATCGACGGCGCACGGGTCAACGACAAGGCGCCGCGCGAGCGGAACCTCGCGATGGTCTTCCAGAACTACGCGCTCTACCCGCACCTGACCGTCTTCGAGAACATCGCCTTCCCGATGCGGCTGACGAAGGGCCGGTTCAGCGAGGACGAGATCCGCGACCGCGTGACGCGCGCAGCCGACACCCTCGAGCTCACCGAGCACCTCGAGCGCAGGCCGGCCAATCTGTCGGGAGGGCAGCGCCAGCGGGTCGCGATGGGCCGCGCGATCGTGCGCGAGGCCGACGCGTTCCTGTTCGACGAGCCGCTGTCGAACCTCGACGCCAAGCTGCGGGGGCAGATGCGCACCGAGATCGCGCGCATCCAGCGGCGGCTCGGCACGACGACCGTGTACGTCACGCACGACCAGACCGAGGCGATGACCCTCGGCGACCGTGTCGCGGTCCTGCGCAAGGGCGAGCTCCAGCAGGTCGCGTCGCCGCGCGGGCTGTACGAGCAGCCCGCGAACCTGTTCGTGGCCGGGTTCATCGGCTCGCCCCCGATGAACTTCCTGCCGGGGCGCGTCGACGGCGACACGCTCCACCTGCCCCTGGTGGACGTGCCGCTCGACGACCGGCTGCGCGCCGCCGTCGGGGACCGCTCGCTGGTCATCGTCGGCATCCGGCCCGAGCACGTCGAGGACGCCGACCTGCTCGAGGAGGACAAGGCGTCCACGGGGGTGCGGTTCGAGACCGACGTGGACGTCACGGAGTGGCTCGGGGCGGAGCTCTACGCGTACATCCCCTTCGAGACGGACCCCGAGGTCGCGGCGAAGCTCGAGGAGCTCGACCGGGACCTCGACGGCGAAGGCATGCGCTCGCAGGTCGTCGTGGCCCTGCACGCGGAGTCCGGCGTGCGCGACGGCGACCGTGCGGATCTGTGGTTCGACCCCGCGCGCCTGCTCGTCTTCGACCCCGAGTCGGGGGAGAACCTCACGCGGGACGACGCCGTGGCCGCCGAGATCGACGAGCGGAACGAGGAGCTGCGGCGGGTCTCGCTGGAGCGTGCCCAGAAGCGGGAGCGGGCCGACGCGGGGCATGCCGGACGTGGCGGCGCGCGCGAGGAGGCGGCCGGCGCGCACGCCCAGGAGCGCACCGCCTCCTAGGTCGGCGGTCCGGTGAGGCGCCGCGTCCGTCAGGGGCCGTAGGCCGCGACCTCCGCCGCGGTGGGCGGGTCCGCACCGGGCCGGCTGACGGTGATCGCGGCGATCACCGCGCACCGCTCCAGCACCCGCCGCAGCGTGGCCTCGTCGACCGCGCGCAGCGCCGCGCGTGCCGCCGGCCCGAGCAGGTTCGCGCTCCAGAGCCCGTCGATGAGGC
>JAEWQZ010000391.1 GCA_023460255.1 Actinomycetes bacterium | reverse complement strand
GTCCCGGAACGTGTCGCGGTCACCGAGCGCGTCGCGCCGTGAGCCGTCACGAACCGCCCGGACCGCCGCGGTCGCGCGAGGGGACGCGTCCGGGGCCGTCGCGGCGATCGGCGTCCGGGCACGCGGCGGCGCGATGCTCGCGGCCCCGACGAGGGCAGCGGCGTCGGTCGCCCGGTCATCCGTCATGCGGCCATTCTCACCGGCGCTGCCGACCGGCGCTGGCGGGCGTCGGACACGGCAGTGCTCACCCGTGAGCCCGGGACGGGCGCAGTCGAGCCTGCGGTCGGGTCCGGCCGTCGACCGGGCGTCAGCCCTCCGAGTCGCGCTGGTCGGGCACTCCGTGGAGGAGCTGACGAACCTCGGTCTCGCGGTAGCGGCGGTGGCCGCCGAGCGTACGGATCGAGGAGATCTTGCCGGACTTGGCCCAGCGGGTGACCGTCTTCGGGTCGACGCGGAACAGCGCGGCAACCTCCGACGGGGTGAGCAGGACCTCCGGGTCGCTCTGACGAGGGTTCACGGGTCGCTCCTTCCGGGTCCGACGGCCAGTCCCAGGTAGCCGCCGATAACGACCATCGTGACAGGCTCACCTAAGTTGCGCACATCGGACAGTTCGGCGTGTCGGGGTGTGGAGCACCGCGAACCCCCGGATTCCGCGCGGATTGGGCACCGGCGCCCCCGGATCGCCCCGGATCCACGGGCGATCGTGCAGGTCGCCGCGGAAACCGCCGGATCCGAAGGAATCGTGACGGGTCCGTGCGAGTTTCATCACCTGTGGGCACCCCGCCAGGGGCTCGCTCGCCGTAGGGCCGTTCCACGATGTACCGTTGCGACGACGAAACCAAGCACCCCGGGGCCGCACGTGTGAGCACGGTGCCGCCCCGCTTTCCACGTTAGAGGGGGTCGATGCCATGGGGCGCGGCCGTCAGAAGGCGAAGCAGACCAAGGTCGCCCGTGAGCTGAAGTACTTCACCCCGGCCACGGACTACCGGGCCCTCGAGCAGGAGCTGAAGAACGGTGGGGGCATCGCCACCACGCACTCCGCCGACGTGGACGACGAGGACGCGGACGAGGTCGAGGACTGGGACGACGACGACGAGGACGAGGACGAGTAGCGCCCGCCATCGGGAGCCGCTGAGCGCCTGCGCGTCACGCAGCGCACCTACCGCGTGACGTAGTCGCCCTCGAGGAGCACGGCGCCGCCCTGCACGCCCTTCGTGCCGCGGACGAGCCGGTGCGCCGCGTGCGCGTCGTCGTCGTGCGTGACGCGACCGATCACCCACGCCGGCACGCCCGACGCCGCGAGCCCGGCCAGCGTCGGCGCCACGCCGTCGGGCCCGACGACGGCGACCATCCCCACGCCGAGGTTCAGCGTGGACTCGAGGTCGGGCCACGGCACCGAGCCGAGCGCCTGGAGCAGCGTGAACACGGGCGGGACCGTCCAGGTCGACCTGTCCACCTCGGCGAGCAGCCCCGCCGGGAGCACCCGCGCGAGGTTCGCCGCGAGCCCACCCCCGGTGACGTGGCTGAAGGCGTGCACCTGGGCCGCCGGGTCCGCCGCCAGCTCCAGGCACGGCCTCGCGTACAGCCGCGTCGGGGTGAGCAGCTCCTCCCCGAGCGTGCGGCCCAGCTCGTCGACGTGCCTGTCGAGCGCCCACCCGGCCGCCGCGACGACGGCCCGCACGAGCGAGTACCCGTTGGAGTGCAGGCCCGAGGAGGCCATCGCGACGAGCACGTCGCCGGCCCGCACCCGCTCCGGCCCGAGCACCGCCTCGGCCTCGACCACGCCCGTCACGGCGCCGGCGACGTCGTAGTCGTCGGGCCCCATGAGGCCGGGGTGCTCGGCCGTCTCCCCTCCGAGCAGCGTCGTCCCGGTGATGCGGCATGCCTCGGCGATCCCGCCCACGATGGCGGCCACCCGCTCCGGCACGACGCGGCCCGTCGCGATGTAGTCGGTCATGAACAGCGGCTCGGCGCCGACCACGACGATGTCGTCGACGACCATCCCGACGAGGTCGTGGCCGATCGTGTCGTGCACGTCCATGGCCTGCGCGATCGCGACCTTGGTGCCGACGCCGTCGGTGGACGTCGCCAGCAGCGGCCGCCGGTAGGAGCGGAGCGCGCCGGCGTCGTACAGTCCCGCGAAGCCGCCGACGCCGCCCAGCACCTCCGGCCCGTGGGTCGCCCGTACCGCGCGCTTCATGAGCTCCACGGCGCGGTCGCCGGCCTCGGTGTCGACGCCGGCCGCGGCGTAGGTGATCTCGTCGTTCATCGCTGCTCCACGGTCATGGCCGCTCCAACGCCCCCGCGCCCCCGGCCGACGACAGGAGGGTGGACAGCCCGTCCTCCGGCGACCCGAGAGGCAGCTCGCTCTGCTCGAGTAGGTTCTTGCCGAGGTGGTGCGCCGCCGGCAGGTCGATCGGGTACTCGCCGGTGAAGCACGCGGTGCACAGGCGCGACGCCGGCTGGTCCGTCGCGGCGATCATCCCCTCCAGGGAGAGGTAGCCGAGGGAGTCGGCGCCGATCGACCGGCAGACCTCCTCCACCGTCAGGCCCGTGGCGATCAGCTCGGCCCGCGACGCGAAGTCGATGCCGTAGAAGCAGGGCCACTGCACGGGCGGCGCCGAGATCCGGATGTGCACCTCGGCGGCACCGGCCTCCCGGAGCATCCGGACCAGCGCCCGCTGCGTGTTGCCGCGCACGATCGTGTCGTCGACCACGACGAGCCGCTGCCCACGGATGACTTCGCGCAGCGGGTTGAGCTTGAGCCGGATGCCGAGCTGGCGCAGCGTCTGGGACGGCTGGATGAACGTGCGGCCCACGTACGCGTTCTTGGTGAGCCCCTGCGCGTACCTGATCCCGGACTCGGCCGCGTAGCCGATCGCCGCAGGCGTCCCGGACTCCGGCACGGGGATGACGAGGTCCGCCTCGACCGGGTGCTCCCGGGCCAGCGTCCGGCCCATCTCGACGCGGGCCGCGTGCGTGGACCGTCCGGAGATCGTCGTGTCGGGCCGCGCGAGGTAGATGTACTCGAACGAGCACCCGCGCGGGGTCGCCTCCGCGAACCGCCGGGTGCGCAGCCCGCCCTCGTCGATCGCGATGAGCTCGCCCGGCTCGACCTCCCGCACGACCGCCGCGCCCACGATGTCGAGGGCCGCCGTCTCCGACGCGACCACCCAGCCGCGCTCGAGGCGCCCCACCACGAGCGGCCGCACGCCGTGCGGGTCGCGCGCGGCGTACAGGGCGTGCTCGTCCATGAAAACGAGGGAGAACGCGCCGCGCAGCCGCGGCAGCACCTCGAGGGCCGTCGCCTCCAGGGTGTGGTCGGCGTCGCCGGCGAGGAGCGCCGTCAGCACCGCCGTGTCGCTGGTGGAGCGCCGCGCGAGGGCCCCACGGCGGGCCGCGCCGTACCGCTCGGCGACGAGGTCGACGAGCTCGGCGGTGTTGGTGAGGTTGCCGTTGTGGCCGAGGGCCACGGTGCCCGACGCCGTCGGGCCCAGCGTGGGCTGGGCGTTCTCCCAGGTGGTGGCGCCGGTCGTCGAGTAGCGGGTGTGCCCGATGGCGATGTGGCCGGTCAGCGCGTTGAGCGCGCCCTCGTCGAACACCTGCGAGACGAGGCCCATGTCCTTGTAGACGAGCAGCTGCTCGCCGTTGGACGTGGCGATGCCGGCCGACTCCTGGCCGCGGTGCTGGAGCGCGTAGAGCCCGAAGTAGGTGAGCTTGGCGACCTCCTCGCCCGGGGCCCAGACCCCGAAGACGCCGCAGGCGTCCTGGGGGCCCTTCTCGCCGGGCAGGAGGTCGTGGTTCAGTCGTCCGTCGCCACGGGCCACGGCGTCATGGTGTCACACGCGCGGCGGGCCGACGGCGCCTGCCCGCGCCGTGGACGCGGTCACTGCGGGATCGGCGGTCGCTCCCGCTGGTCGGAGCGCAGCCGGACGACGCCGGCGCGCCGGTCCGCCCGCTCGACCAGCCGGTGCACGCCCAGCCCCGTGGTCACCGCGGCCGCGATCAGGACGAGCATGGCGACCCAGAACAGCAACGTCCCCGAGTTGGTCGGCTCGGGGTAGGACATGCCGCGCAGGTGGGTGTCGTACCACCAGCTCTGGTAGCCGGCTGCGGCGAGCAACGGCCACCCGATGACGAGCAGCGCGATGCCCGTGCCCAGCAACCCCGCGGCCGACCGCGGGACGGGGGCGGGCGGGACGTCGGCGGGCCGGGGTGCCCCGTCGGGCGTGGCGTCGGTGACCATGTCCGTGAGGATCCCGCACGCGCCGTCCGCGCGCCAGGGTCAGCGGCTCCGTCGGTCGAGCAGCACCGCGACGACGGACCCCACGAGCGCCCCGAGAGCCGCCGCGGCCGCCATCGCGGTCGGCAGTGCGAGCCCGAGGTCGTCCCGGCGGCCGAACGCGAGCACGCCCGCCGCCGCGACCAGTGCCGCGACGGTCGCGCCGGCGAGCGCGAAGGCCCGGTACCGGGGGG
>JAEWQZ010000390.1 GCA_023460255.1 Actinomycetes bacterium | reverse complement strand
CCCGACGCCGGCGGGCCCGCCGCCCGCGGGTCCACCGCCGGTGGCCGCGCCGTCGGTGGCCGCGCCGTCGGCGTACGCCGAGCCGTGGTCGACGCCGGAGCCCACCGTGACGCCGCGGGCCCTGACGCTCTCGATCGCGATGGTCACCACGGCGCTGCTGGTCGGCGGCCTCTCGCTGATCCCCACGCCCTACGCGGCGAGCCTGCCTGGGCCGACCTTCGACACGCTCGGCGAGCCCGACGGCGTCCGGCTCATCGAGGTGGTCGGCGCGCCGACGTACCCGTCGGAGGGCGAGCTGCGCTTCACCACCGTGCGGGTGCGCGGCGGCGAGAGCACCCCGGTGACGCTCTACTCGCTGGTCTCGGGCTGGCTCGACGACTCGGTGACGGTGGTCCCGGTCGAGGACGTCCTGCCGCCCGAGCAGTCGCCCCAGGAGATCGACGACGCCAACCAGGCGGCGATGATCTCCTCGCAGGAGAACGCGACGGTCTCCGCCCTCGAGGAGCTCGGCTACGAGGTCCCGACGACGTTGCGCGTCGAGGTCGCCGTGGACGGGACGGGCGCCGTCGGGGTCGTGGAGGAGGGGGACGTCCTGCTCGCGGTCGACGGGACGCCGGTCGGGAGCTTCAGCGAGCTGAGCGCCGTGATGGACGGCGTCGCGCCGGGTGACGAGGTCACGCTGACCGTCGAGCGGTCCGGCTCCGAGCGGGAGCTCGTCGTGACGACCGTCGACGACGGCACCGGCCGGGCTCTCATCGGGGTGCTCATCGACCCCGAGTTCGACCTGCCGGTGGACGTGCGGATCCAGATCGAGAACGTCGGCGGGCCGAGCGCCGGGCTGATGTTCTCCCTCGGGGTCATCAACACCCTCACCGAGCCGGACGAGACGGGGGGCGAGCACATCGCGGGCACCGGGACGATGGACCTGACCGGCCGTGTCGGGCCGATCGGCGGCATCGTGCAGAAGCTCGTCGGTGCGGCCGGCGACGGCGCCGAGTGGTTCCTCGCGCCCGCCGACAACTGCGCGGAGGTCGTGGGCAACGAGCCCGGCAGTCTCCGGGTCGTGGCCGTGGGCACGCTCGCCGAGGCGCGCGACGCCGTGGAGGCGATCGGCTCCGGCGACGGCGACACCCTGCCGACGTGCGCGTCGGTGCTCGCGGACTGACGGAGGAGCCGAGCGCGGTCGGTCGGGGCGGCCGGGAAGCCGATCAGTCGAGGGTGGCCGCCACCGCCTGCACGAGGCCCGGCACGAGGTCGGCGCCCCCGGCGACCGCCGCGTCGTCGTCCGCGGACCGGGCACGGACCGCGCACCACGCCTCGCCGGAGCGGAGCGCGCCGACGGCGATGCGCACGTCCTGCCGGTCCGGGTGCGTCATGAGGTACGCCAGCGCGGCGTCGGGGTCGGCGGGCATCGCCTCCTCCGCCGCGGAGGGCAGCACCACGCGCTCGACGACCACCGCTGCGCCGTCGACGGTGGGAGGCCAGGAGAGGCGTCCGAGCAGGCCCTCGAGGCTCTCTGCGGCCGGCAGGCCGTCCTGCTCCACGGAGAGGAGGTGCTCGGGGTCGGCGTGCGCGGCGGCGACGACGTCGCTCCCCACGCGGTCGGCCAGGCCCGGGTCGTCGGCGAGGGCGCGCGCGCTGCGGACCAGGGCGAACACCCGCACGGGACCGTCCCAGCCGGCGTCGGCGACGTGCCGCTCGATCTCGTGCACGGCGCGGGCGAGGCCCGTCGGCGCTGCGGCTGCGGGGTCGGGTACTGCGTTGGGAGTGGTGTCGGGCATGGCGCCCATCGTCGCACCCCGCGTGCGGGGAGACGGATGTGGGAACCTGGGGGACGGCGGGGACGTTGTCCCTGCTGTCCCGGTACGCCCGGGCCCTGCCGCCGACCCCGAAGGACAGCTGTGACCGCCTCCACCCCGCGGACCGCCGGACCGCGACCGCGCCGCCGCCGCGGCGCCCTCGGCCCGACGCTCGTCGTCCTCGCGATCCTGGGCGTCCTGCTCATGCTCACGGCGCAGCTGTGGACCGAGTGGCTCTGGTACGACGCCGCCGGGTACCTCGAGGTGCTGCGCACCGAGTGGGTGACCCGTGCCGTCCTGTTCCTGGCGGCGTTCCTCGTCATGGCCGGGGCGGTGTACGCGTCCCTGACCATCGCCTACTCGACCCGACCCGTGTACGCGCCGTCGACGCCGGAGCAGGCGTCACTCGACCAGTACCGGGAGATGATCGAGCCCCTGCGCCGTCTGGTGATGATCACCGCCCCGGCGGTGCTCGGGTTCTTCGCGGGCATCGCCGCGGCGGCCCAGTGGAAGACGGTGCTCCTCTTCCTCAACGCGAAGTCCTTCGGGCAGGACGACCCCCAGTTCGGCATCGACCTGTCCTTCTACCTGTTCACGCTGCCGGCCATGCGGTTCGTGGTCTCGTTCCTCATGGCCGTGGCGGTCATCTCCGGGATCACCGCCGTCGCCACGCAGTACCTCTACGGCGGGCTGCGGTTCGGTCCGGGCGTCACCGAGCGCACCACCCGCCCGGCCCGCCTCCAGCTGGGCATCACGGCAGCGGTGATCATGCTGCTCATCGGCGGCAACTACTGGCTGGACAGGTACTCGATCCTCACCCGGGCCGGCGACGGCGACGTCGCCGCGGGCGCCTCGTTCACCGACGTGCACGCCGTCCTGCCGTCGAAGATCATCCTCGCGGTCGTGGCGGTGCTCGTCGCCGTCCTGTTCATCCTGGCGGCGGTGCGGGGCACGTGGCGGCTCCCGGCGATCGGCGTCGGGCTCATGGTCGTCTCGGCGATCGTCATCGGCGGGATCTACCCGGCCGTCGTGCAGCGCTTCCAGGTGCAGCCGAACGCGCAGGAGGCCGAGGCCGAGTACATCCAGCGCAACATCGACGCGACGAAGGACGCGTTCGGGCTCGTGGACGTCGAGGTCACCCCGTACGACGCGAGCCTCGAGGGCGAGGCGGGCGCGCTGCGCACCGAGGCGGAGACGACGGCGAGCATCCGCCTGCTGGACCCGGCGATCGTCAGCAACTCGTTCCGCCAGCTCCAGCAGAACAAGCAGTACTACAACTTCCCGGACACGCTGTCGGTCGACAGGTACACGATCGACGGTGAGTCGCGGGACACGGTCATCGCCGTGCGCGAGCTCAACCTCGACGGCCTCGGCGCCGGCCAGCGCACCTGGGTCAACGACCACGTCGTGTACACGCACGGCTTCGGCGTCGTCGCCGCGTACGGCAACACCACCGGCAACGACGGGCGGCCGGCGTTCTACGAGGGCGGGATCCCGTCCCGCGGCTCGCTGGGCGACTACGAGCCACGGATCTACTTCGGTCACGGCACGCCCGGGTACTCGATCGTCGGCGCGCCCGAGGGCCAGGACCCGTGGGAGCTCGACTACCCGGACGACGACGCGCCCGGCGGCCAGGTGAACACCACCTTCCCGACGCAGGACGTCCAGGGCGGCCCGAGCATCGGCAACCTGTGGAACAAGCTCCTGTACGCGATCAAGTTCGGCGACGAGGAGATCCTGTTCTCCGACCGCGTGAACGAGGCGTCGCAGATCCTCTACGACCGTGACCCGCGCGAGCGGGTGGCGAAGGTGGCCCCGTACCTGACGCTCGACACGCGCGTGTACCCGGCGGTCGTGGACGGGCGCGTGCTGTGGATCGTCGACGGGTACACGACCGCCGACCAGTTCCCGTACTCGACCTCGCGCGCCCTGGAGGAGGTGACGACCGACTCGCTGACGGCGACGTCGCAGACGATCGCCGCTCTGGCGCCGCAGCAGGTGAACTACGTGCGCAACTCCGTCAAGGCGACGGTGGACGCGTACAGCGGTGAGGTCACGCTCTACGAGTGGGACACCGAGGACCCCGTGCTGCACGCGTGGATGGGCGTCTTCCCCGGGACCGTCGAGCCGATGAGCGAGATCAGCGGCGACCTGATGAGCCACCTGCGCTACCCGGAGGACCTGTTCAAGGTCCAGCGGAACCTGCTCGCCACGTACCACGTCGACACCGCGTCGGAGTACTACTCGGGCCAGGACTTCTGGGCGAACCCGCAGGAGCCGGTGCGCGGCAACGGCACGCAGCCGCCGTACTACCTGACCCTCCAGATGCCCACCCAGGACGAGCCGACGTTCTCGCTGACCTCGGTGTTCATCCCCGGTGGCAACACGAACCGGAACGTGCTGACGGGCTTCCTGGCCGTCGACGCCGAGCCGGGCAACCAGCCCGGCGAGCGGCGCGAGGGCTACGGCCAGCTGCGCCTGCTCGAGCTGCCGCGTGACTCGACGGTGCCCGGACCCGGCCAGGTGCAGAACACGTTCCGGTCCAACCCGAGGGTGTCGGAGAGCCTCAACGTCCTCGAGCTCGGCGACTCGACGGTGGTCAGCGGCAACCTGCTGACGCTGCCCGTCGGCGGCGGTCTGCTCTACGTGCAGCCGGTGTACGTCCAGTCGTCCGGCGGCACCCAGTTCCCGCTGCTCCAGCGCGTGCTGGTGTCGTTCGGTGAGGAGATCGGCTTCGCCGAGACGCTCGCGGAGGCGCTGGACGAGGTGTTCGGTGGCGACTCCGGCGTCGAGGACGTCACGCCCGGCGACGACAGCGAGGACGTGCCCGACGCCCCGGTGGAGCCCGGCGACGACGGCGAGCCGACGGAGCCGACCGCGGAGCCGACGTCCGAGCCGACGACGGAGCCGACGTCCGAGCCGACGACGGAGCCCACGGCGCCCGCCGGCGACGCGCGGGCCGCGCTGCGGGCCGCGCTCGAGGACGCCCGCGACGCGATCGAGGCGGGGCAGGAGGCGCTCGCCGAGGGCGACTTCGCGGCCTACGGCGAGGCACAGGACGCGTTGCAGGAGGCCCTCGAGCGGGCACTCGCCGCGGAGGCTGCGCTCCAGGGCTGACGAGTCAGGGCGCCCGGCGGCTCCGCCGCCCGAACGGTCAGGTTGTGGGGCCGGGGGGCGGCCCGGGGGGGGGGCCCCCCCCCCCACCCCCCCACGGCTCAATGCGTGGCCGGCGTCAGCAACCCGGCCAGCCGGATGCGCGCGTCGCCGAACGCCTCAACGCTGTCCTCGAAAGCATCGCGGGCGACCGCGTAGGCCTCCACCCCGTCCGTGCAGATGCCGTGCGCGAACAGGTCGCGGTGCAGCTCCTCGCAGCGGCCGAGCATCACGTCGCTGACCAGCCGCTGGCGGATGTAAGCCCGCGCCGCCTCCCGCGCCGCGGGGTCCAGCGTGTCGAAGTCCGGCACCTGCGGCAGCGCCCGCGTGGCGAAGTCGCCGCGCAGTTCGTCCCACAAAGCCGTCCAGTTGATGAACTCGTCGGTCGGCACGGCGTCCAGCTCCCTGGAGCCGAAGCGGGCCAGGACGCGCCGTCCGGCGGACAGCAGGCGGTCCGGGGTCGCGTGCGTATGGGCCATGGTTTCCTCCCCTGTACGCAAGACCTTGGGGCATGTTGGCATAAGGGACCGGCGCGCGTCGGCCGGTGGCACAAAGGACCGGCCTGCCGGAAAAGCTCGGTCAGGCCACGGCCTGGACC
>JAEWQZ010000389.1 GCA_023460255.1 Actinomycetes bacterium | reverse complement strand
GCGGGCGGCCGTCGCGGTCCTGCCCGCGCGCCACGAACACCGCCCAGGCGGCCATCGTGCGGGTGGCGGCGACGGGCACGACGCCGTCCGCCAGCCGGTCGGCGACCGTGCCGAGCACCCGGATCGGCAGCTTCTGCGACCCGTCCCCGGCCACCTGGAGGCACGTGTGGCCGATCGCGGGGTTCGCGAACCGCTCGAGGATCTCCGCGGCGTACCGGGGCAGGTCCAGGCCGGGCGCCGGTGGGAGCGTCGGCATGACCTCCGCCATCAGGGCCTCGGCGACCGACGCGACCGCGGGGTCGCCCACCGCCTCGTCGATCCGCGCGTGCCCGCGGAGCGCGCCGAGGTAGGCGATGGCCGAGTGTGCGCCGTTGAGCAGCCGGAGCTTCGCCCGCTCGAAGGGGGCGACGTCGCCGGTCAGCATCGCGCCCGCGCGCTCCCAGGCTGGGCGCGGTCCGGCGAAGGAGTCCTCGATCACCCACTGGGCGAACGGTTCCCCGACGACGAGCGCGTGGTCGGTCAGCCCGAGCAGCGCCGCGGCCTCGGCGCGGTGGGCGGCGGTCGTGGCGGGGGTGATCCGGTCGACCATGGTCACGGGGAAGCGCACGGCGTCGTCGACCCAGGCGCGCAGCGGCCCGGCCCCGGGGACCGCGTCGAGCACCGCGCCGACGAGGCTGGCCACGACGTGCCCGTTGTCCACCATGTTGTCGCAGCACACGACGGTGAGGGGCGCGCCGTGCGCCGAGTGCCGCCACGCGAGGCCACGGGCGAGGGCGCCGATGGGGGAGCGGGCCGGTGCGTCGTCGCGGCCGCCGGTGACCTCCCGGCGCAGCACCTCGAGGTCGGCCGCGAGGTCCGGGTCCGCGAGGTCCGGGCCGCCGGTGGGCGACCGTCGGTAGCCCTTCTCCGAGACGGTGAGGGTGACGACGTGCGTCGTCGGCGCGGCGACGGCGGCGAGCACCCGGGCGGTCTCGTCGCGCAGGAACGCGGCCCCCCGCATCGACCCGACGAGTCGCAGCGACGTCTCCCGCCGGCCCTTGGTGAGCACGCCGTACAGGCAGTCCTGGGGCACCAGCTGGTCCACGACGGTGGCGGTCCGCTGGGAGACGCCGAGGATCCCCCAGTGGTCCTCGCCGGTCGCGGCGGCGGCGTCCTCGGTGAACACGGCCTGGTGGGCGCGGTGGAACGCGCCGACGCCGAGGTGCACGACGCCCACCCGGGTCGCCCGCGGGTCGACGGCGGGCCCGGTCACCCCGGGGCGCCCTGCGGCGGCGCGCAGCGTCGCCAGGGTGAGGCGACCGGTCACGCGCCGGCTCCGGTGCGCGGCGGTCCGGGGATGGTGGAGGTCACCGGCGCGACGGGCCCGGAGGAGCTGCGCACGACGAGCGCGACGGGCAGCGTCACGGGGGCCGCGCCGGCCTGCCCGCCGGTCTCCAGGAGGAGGTCGACGGCCGCCCGCCCGAGCCGCTGCAGCGGCACGGCGACGGTCGTCAGGGCCGGCGTCACGTGGGTGGCGGCGGGGATGTCGTCGAACCCCACGACGCTGACCTGGTCCGGCACGCCGACGCCGCGCTGGCGGAGGCGGTCCAGGATGCCGAGCGCCACGAGGTCGTTGTGCGCGAGGACCGCCGTGGCGCCGCTGACGAGCACGAGGTCCGCCGCCGCGACGCCGCCGGCGAACACGGGCGGGAAGTGCCCGAGCTGAACGACCTCGACGTCACGCCCCGCCGCCGTCTCGAGCCCGTGCCGCCGGGCGCCGTCGGACCAGGAGGCGGGCGGGCCGCCGGCGTAGGCGATGCGGCGGTGGCCGAGGGCGTGCAGGTGCGCCAGCGCCTGGCGGACGCCGTCGGCGTTGTCGACGAGGACGGCCCGCTGGTGCGCCGACTCGCGGTTGACCAGCACCGTCGGGACGTCGCCGGGCAGCGTGGCGAGGGCCTGGTCGGACATCCTCGGCGAGCAGAGCACGAGGCCGCACACCTGCCGCGCCAGCCGGGTCAGTGCCTCCGCCTCGATGCGCGGGTCCTCGTCGGTGTCGGCGACGACCACGGAGATCCCGGCGGTGCGCGCCTGCACCTGCACCCCCTTGGCGACCCCGGCGAAGAACGGGTTCTGCAGGTCGGGCACGAGGACGCCGATCGGCAGGTCCGGTGCGGCCTCGCGAGGGCCCTGCGGCCGCGGCCGGGGGTGGTAGCCGAGCTCGTCCGCGGCGCGCTCCACGCGGGCCCGCCGCTCGGCGCCGACGCGCTCGGGCTGGGCCAGGGCGCGCGACGCGGTGGCGAGCGACACGCCCGCGAGCCGGGCGACGTCGCGCAGCGAGGCCATCGGGAGTCCTCCGTTCGCGGTGTCATTCGCGGTGTCATTCGCGGTGAAACACGATCGTCGTGTCTTACGTCTGTTCCGCCGAGTGTACAGACCCTCGGGTCTCCCGACATTCCCGCCTGGCCTGCGATGTCGTCGACCGGGTGTGCCCGATGGGCGCGACGGTGCGACCGGACGGAGTAGGGTCGTCGATGGTGTTACGCACTGTTTCACGAGGAGGACGGGTGACCGAGCCGACGACGTCAGCGGGCTGGCAGCTGCACCCGGACCGTGCGCTGCCGGCCGAGCCCGCGCTGCGCAACCTCGCGCGGACCATCCACGCGCACACCCGGGACCTGCCGCTCGTGTCGATGCACGGCCACGTCGAGGCCGCCCTGCTCGCCGCCGACGAGCCGTTCGGCGACCCGGCCGCGCTCCTCGTCGTGCCCGACCACTACCTCGTCCGGATGCTCGTGTCGCAGGGCGTGCCGCACGACGCCCTGGGCGTCCCGCGCCGCGACGGGGGCGCCGTCGAGACCGACCCGAGGCAGATCTGGCGGACGTTCTGCGCGCACTGGCACCTGTTCCGCGGCACGCCGACGCGCTACTGGATGGAGCACGTCCTCATCGAGGGCTTCGGGGTGGGCGTGCCACCCTCGGCGGACACCGCCGACGCGCTGTTCGACGAGATCTCCGCGCGCCTCGAGAGCCCGGAGTACCGACCGCTCGCCCTGCTGGACAGGTTCGGCCTCGAGATCATCGCGACGACCGACCACGCGTGGGACCCGCTGGCCCACCACGCCGACCTGGCGTCGCGCGGCTGGGGCGAGCGGATCGTGCCGACGTTCCGGCCCGACCGGCTCCTCGAGCTCGCACGACCGGACTGGCGCGCCGACGTCGACCTGCTCGCCGAGCGCTCCGGCGTCGCTGTCGACTCCTACCGGGCGTTCGTCACGGCGCTCGAGCGGCGGCGGGAGGCGTTCGTCGCGGCCGGGGCGCGGGCGACCGACCATGGGCACCTGTCCGGCGACACGACGCCCATGTCCGAACGTGACGCGGCACGGCTCTTCGACGCCGCCCTGCGGGGCGACGTACCGGACGCCGACGCAGCCGCGTTCACCGCGCACATGCTCTTCGAGATGGCCCGGATGTCGACCGAGGACGGTCTCGTCATGCAGCTGCACCCGGGCGTGCTGCGCAACCACGATCCCGCCGTGCTCGCCGCACGGGGGTCGGACGTCGGCTACGACATCCCGGTCGCGGGGGAGTTCACGCGCAGCCTGCGACCCGTGCTCGAGGCGTTCGGCCACCACCCGCGGCTGCGGCTCGTCGTCTTCACCGTCGACGAGCACACGTACTCGCGCGAGCTGGCGCCGCTGGCCGGGGTGTACCCCGCGATGCTGCTCGGGGCGCCGTGGTGGTTCCTCGACACGGCCGACGCGCTGAGGCGGTGGCGGGAGGCGGTCACCGACACGGCCGGGTTCTGCAACACGAGCGGCTTCGTCGACGACACCCGGGCGTTCTTCTCGATCCCGGCGCGGCACGACCTGTTCCGCCGCGCCGACGCCGGCTACCTCGCCCGACTCGTCGCCGAGCACCGGCTGACGCTCGACGAGGCGCTGGAGACGGCCGCCGACCTCGCCTACCACCTGCCCCGGCGCACCTACGTGCGCCGGTAGCCGGCGCGGCGGGGCGCGGCGGGGCGCGGCGGGTCAGCCGGTCAGCCGGTCAGTCGGCGCCGGGGAAGCCGAGCTGGCGCCACGCCTCGTACGTCGCGACCGCCGCCGCGTTGGCGAGGTTGAGGGAGCGGCGACCCGGCAGCATCGGGATCCGGACCTGCGCGGTCACGCGCGGGTGGGCGAGCACGTCGTCGTCCAGACCGGTGGGTTCGGGCCCGAACAGCAGGACGTCGCCGTCGCGGTAGGCGGTGTCCGTGTGCCGACGGTCCGCGCGGGTCGTGAACGCGATCACCCGCGCATCCGGCACCGCGGCGAACGCGTCCTCGAGGTCGCGGTGCACGACGACGTGCGCGAGATCGTGGTAGTCGAGCCCTGCCCGGCGCAGGCGCGGCTCGTCCAGCTCGAACAGCGGGTCCACGAGGTGCAGCCATGCCCCGGTGGCCGCGCACATCCGGATCGCGTTCCCGGTGTTCCCGGCGATGCGCGGGGAGTGGAACATCACCCGGATGACGACGACCGCTCCTTCCTCACGCCGCGCCGGTCGCCCACCGGGCCGTTCGTGCGCGGCGGCGCGGTGCTCTCGCGGACGACGAGCTCGGTGGCCAGGTCGATCCGCAGGTTGGTGGGCGCCTCGCCGCGGGCCAGGTCGAGGACCATGCGGGCGGCGGTGGCGGCCATCTCCTGGAGCGGCTGGCGGACCGTCGTCAGCGGTGGGCCGATCCACGCGGCGACCGGCAGGTCGTCGTAGCCGACCACCGACAGGTCCTCCGGGACGCGCAGGCCGCGCTCGCGGGCCGCGCGGAGCACGCCGAGCGCCTGGAGGTCGCTGCCGGCGAAGATCGCCGTCGGCGGCTCCGGCAGGTCCAGCAGGGCCGCGCCGTGCGTGTAGCCGCCGCCGACGAAGAAGTCGCCGTGCCGGACGAGCTCGGGGTCGAGCCGGAGGCCGATCTCCTCCAAGGCCGTGCGGTAGCCGTCGATCCGGGCGCGCGAGCACATGACGTCCGCCGGGCCCGCGATGACCGCGATGCGCCGGTGCCCGAGGCCGAGCAGGTGACGGGTCGCCGCCAGCCCGCCGTTCCAGTTGGCGGAGCCGACGGTGGGCACGTCCGTGGGCGGCTCGCCGGCCGTGTCCACGACGACGACGGGGATCGAGCGTGCCGCGAGCTGGCGGCGCTGGGAGACGTCGAGGCCCGAGAGCACGAGGATGACGCCGAGCGGCGGACGCGCCAGGACGTCGTCGAGCCACTCCTGGGGCGGCCGGTGGGCGCCGCCGAGCTCGGAGAGGACGACCCCGACGCGCGCGGCGGCCGCGACCTGCTCGACCCCCTTGATGAGCTCCACCGCCCACGCGAAGTCGAGCTCGTGGATGACGAGGTCGATCAGCCGGGCGCCGCTGCCGACCTTGCTGCGCCGGCGCCGGTACTGGTGCCGCTCGATCGCGGCCTCGACGCGGGCGCGGGTGGCCGGGGAGACGTCGGGACGGCCGTTGAGGACCTTCGAGACGGTGGGGACCGAGACGCCGGCCTCGCGTGCGATCGCGGCGATGGTGGTCGGAGCGCCGTTGCCCACGGTTGTCCCCCTTCGGGCTGCCGCAAGTTTCGAGATCACCGTAGCAGGTGTCAGGGCCCGGGGCGCCGCTGCCCCGGTGACGTCCGTGCCGGACGCCGGAAGGGCCGGTTCGCGCGTCGTCGTTCGGGGTGTGCCCCGTTGACGGGAGTTCGGTACGGCGTGCGCGGGGTGTCTCGCGCCCTTGTCGGCAGTGCTCGGCAACGGTCGAGGCGGTCTCCTCCGGTCGCCCTGCTGTCGCTCGCCAGGGTCGGGTATCGATCGACCCGCCGATAGTTTCGACCTCGCCATGGTGGCGGGACGCTGTCCCGGGGGCCGGGCGCGCGCCGCTAGCGTGACCTCCATGGCCGACCCCACCCCTCGCGACGACGAGATCGGGCCGGGTCCCCTGTCGCGGGGCTCGGCGGTCGTGTACTGGCTGCTCGTCGTGGAGGCGCTCTTCCTGCTCACGACGGCGCCCGCACTCGTCCTCCTGCTCTTCCTCGACACGCACTGGACGAACCTGCCGCTGCTCGTCGCGGTCCTGGTGCCGGTGGGACCAGCCGTCTCCGCTGCGTTGTTCGCGTGGCGCCGGTTCACCGACGACCGGGACCTCAAGCCGGCCCGGCACTTCTGGCGCGGCTACCGGTTGAACTGGGCCGACGCGCTGCGGATCTGGGTGCCCTCGGTGGTCGTGCTGGCGGTGCTCGGGGTGAACGTGGCAACGCTCGGCGAGACCGGGCTGCCGACGGCGTTCGGCGTGGCCGGCGTCGTGGTCGGGGTGGTCGTGCTGGTGTGGACGGCCCACGCGCTCACCGTCGCGTCGCTGTTCAGCTTCCGCTGGCGGGACACGCTGCGGATGGGCGTGTACTTCGTCCTGTTCAAGCCGCTGGCATCGCTGGGGGTGCTCTCCCTGGCCGTGCTGGCCCTGGCCTCGGCCTACCTCGCGGGCGACTGGCTGACGCTGCTGCTCGCCTCGGTGCTGACGCTGCTGATGTACCGCAACGCCGCGCCGCTGGTCGACGTCGTGCAGCGGCGGTTCGTCGTCGGGGCGCCCGAGGCGGTGGAGGTCGAGCCCTGGCGGGGGCTCGACGGGGTCGACGACGAGGAGTGGCCCGACGACGAGCCCGCCGACGACGAGAACACCGACGACGACGGCAGGTAGGCCGCGAGCGTCGACCGCTCCGGGCGGGGCGCCTCAGTAGATCGGGTTGCCCCGCGTGTCGCCCACCCCGGACTTGCGGAAGAAGTACGTGCGCACGTGGTCGCGCCACTCGTGGGCGCTGCGCACCTGCTCGGCGAGCCGGTCGGTCACCCGCGCGAAGACGTCGTCGGGCACCCGGCCGAGGAGGTCACCCCACGCGCGCGCCATCTCCTCCGTGCGCGCCGCTCCCTCCCACCGTGAGTCGTAGACGTGCTGGATCACCGTGGAGCCCGAGTGCAGCACGTGCCCGTACGGCACGTGGTGGAAGAAGAGGAGGAGCTCGTCCGGGCAGGTCTCGAGCGACTCGTACGTCTCCCGCCAGGGCGAGGGGTACTGCCCCGCGAAGCCCGTCCCCGTCGCGACCGTGCGGTCCACGCCGACGCCGTCGCGGTCGGCGAAGTGGTACGTCCCCCACGGCGAGTACTCGTAGCCGTCCACGCTCGGGCCGTAGTGGCTGCCCGGCGTCACCATGAACCCGACGCCCAGCGGCGCCGTGTAGCTCTCGTACACCAGGCCCGAGTCGTCCATGATCGCGTGCAGGGCCCGGCGCACCTCCGGGTCCACCCGCCCCTCGGCGTCGGCGAAGGTCAGGCCGACCCACTCGTCGAGCACACCCTCCGGAGCGAGCGTCGCGTCCCACGCCAGCCGGCCGAACGCGTACAGGTTCGCCTGCGCGAGGGGGTGGCCGGTCCAGAACCCGTCGGTGCCGACGTTCGAGACGCCGACGACGCCGGCGACGTCGTCCGCGACCGACGGCGATCCCTCACCCCGGAACCGGAACCCGAGCACCTCCGACCACTGCCGTGCGAGGTAGCAGACGTGCAGCTGGTGACCCGTGTACTCCTGCGTGACCTGGAGCTCGACGGCCACGCGCGTGCGCGGCATCGCGGCGATCACCGGCGACACGGGCTCTCGCGTCTGGAAGTCCATCGGGCCGAACTTGACCTGGAGGACGACGTTGTCGTCGAAGCGACCGTCGAGCGGTGCGAAGTGGTCGTACGCGGCGCGGGCGCGGTCGGTGCGCCGGTCGCGCCAGTCCTGGTGGTGGTCGTAGACGAACGCCCGCCAGTGCACGGTGCCGCCGAACGGGGCCAGCGCCCGGGCGAGCAGGTTCGCGCCGTCGGCGTGGTCGCGACCGTACGCGAACGGCCCCGGCTGCCCCTCGGAGTCGGCCTTGACGACGTACCCGCCGAAGTCCGGGACGGCCGCGTACACGCGCGCGGTCGTCCCGGCCCACCAGCGCTGCACGGCCGGGTCGTGCGGGTCGGCGCTCGGCAGCCCGCCGACGGTCATCGGCGCCGCGAAGGACACCGCCAGGTGCAGCCGCACGCCGTAGGGCCGGAACGCGTCCGCCAGGCGGGCGACGCCGGGCAGGTGGTCGGTGAGCAGCCGCGCCTCGGTCGCGTGCACGTTGACGTTGTTCACCGCCACCGCGTTGACGCCGATCGAGGCGAGCAGGCGCGCGTACGCCCGGATCCGCGCGACGTCGTCCGCCGCGTCCCGCACGCGCCCCTCGGCGAAGAAGATCGAGTCGCCCGCGTAGCCCCGCTCGACCTGGCCCATCACCGGGTGGACCGTCATGTTGTCCCAGTGGTCGAGCATGCGCAGCGCCTGGGCGGGCGCGAACGTGCCGAGCGCCCCGTCGGGTACCGCCGCGGCCCCGTCGTCGGGCGCGGCGCCGTGCCGGACGAGGTGGAACCAGCCGTGGAGCAGCCCCCGGTCGTCCGCCGCGCGGACGACGACGGCCCCGCCCTCCCGGGTGACCGCGTACCCCTCGGGGC
>JAEWQZ010000388.1 GCA_023460255.1 Actinomycetes bacterium | reverse complement strand
CGCAGCGCGCGGCACCCACGAAGCCCGCGACGGCCCGCCCGACCTCGCCGCGGGCGTCCTCGAGCGACCGGCTCGCCTCCGCCCGCATCGCCGCGAGCCGGCGCTCGAGCCGCTCGTACACCTCCGTGCCGAAGACCCGCTGGAGCACGCCGCGCCGGTCCTCCGGCTTGGCGCGCAGGAAGCCGGCGAACTCGCCCTGCGGGAGGACGACGGTCTGCACGAACTGCTCGCGGTCGAGCCCGATCGCGTGGACCAGCTCGAGGCCGACCTCGTCCGGCCGGGTGCTCGTCGGCTCGCCCTCCGGCGCGTCGGGGCTCGAGAGGCGCCAGAGCTTGACGGTGGCCTGCTGCGTCGTCGTGCCGGTGCCGCGCTGCTTGGGCCGCTCGTACCGCGGGGTGCGGCGCACGCGGTAGATGCCCGAGCCGGTCTCGAACACGAGGTCCACGAACGTCTCGTCGGCGGGGCTGGCGTGGTCGGAGCGGATCCGGTCCTCGCTGGCTCCCGCCGACGCGACCTTGCCGTACAGCGCGAAGACGATCGCGTCGATGATCGTGGACTTGCCCGAGCCCGTCGGACCCTCGAGCAGGAACAGGCCGGACGCGGCGAGCGCGCCGAGGTCGATGGTGTGCCGGCCGGGGAACGGGCCGACGGCCTGGAGGGTGAGCCGGTGGACGTGCATCAGGCGCTCGCCTCCGCCCGGAGGACGTCCTCGTAGGCGGCGCGCAGGACGGCGAGCTCGGCGGCGGTCGGGTCCGCGCCTGTGACGTGCCGGACGAACTCCGCGGACACCTCGACCGGGTCGCGCGTCGCGGTGACCAGGGCGGCGCGGCCGCGGACGGCCCCGGCGGGCGGCCGGTGCTCGGTGACCAGCAGGTGGCCGAACCGCGCCTTGAGGCGGGCGTGCAGCTCGGGCGGTCGCGCCGCATCGGTGACGACGGCCCGCACCCAGTCGTCCTCGTGGCCCTCCCCGGCGTGGCCGAGCAGCTCGTCGAGCGTCCCGGTCAGCTCGGCGAGGCGCCGCGGCACGGGTGCCGGCACGGGCTCGGCGCGGACGACGCCGGGGGGCCCCAGCTCCACCAGCACCGTCGACTTGCGGTGGTGCCGCTCCGAGAACGAGTACGCCAGCGGCGAGCCCGAGTAGCGCAGCACCGGGGCACGCGCCGACGCCACCGAACCGGCTGGGGCACCCTCGCCGGGCCCCTCGCCGGCGACCTCCGGCGGGAAGCCGATCGCCTGCGGGCCGTGCAGGTGGCCGAGCGCCACGTAGTCGACGCCCGCGAAGACGCCCGCGGGCACGGCGTCCACACCGCCGACGCGGATGTCCCGCTCGGAGTCGGACGCGTGCCCGCCCACCACGAACGCGTGCGCCATCACCACCGAGCGGGTCCCCGGCCGGCCGGCCAGGTCGGCGCGGACCCGGCGCATCGCCGCGGCCATGACGGCCTCGTGCGAGCGCGGCAGCGGGACCGGCCCGTCGGCGCCCTCGCGGTCGTCGTCGCGGACCGGCCCGTCGGCCAGCACGTGCCGCACCGCGTCGGGGTCGAGGTAGGGCAGGGCGTGCACGACGACGGGCCCGTCGTCGTCCGCCAGCAGCACCGGCCGGCCGACGTCGGCCACACGGGCCCGCAGGTGCACGCCGGGTCGCATGAGGTCGGCCCCGAACCCGAGCCGGGTCGCGGAGTCGTGGTTGCCCGGCGTGACCACCACCGCGGCGGTCTCGCTCAGCCGGAGCAGGGCGTCGGCCAGGAGCGCCACGGCCTCGACCGGCGGCACGGCGCGGTCGTACACGTCGCCCGCCACGACGACGGCGTCCACCGCCTCCGCGCGCGCGAGCTCGACGAGGTGGTCCAGGTACGCGGCCTGGTGACCCAGCAGGTCCGCACCGTGGAGCGTGCGACCGAGGTGCCAGTCGCTGGTGTGGAGCATCCGCATGCGCCGAACGGTACGTGCGCCCGCCGACACCACGCCCTCTCCCACGCCGCCACCGGCGCCGCCACCCACGCCGCCACCCACGCCGCCACCCACGCCGCGTCCACGCCCCGTCCGGCACCCCCGTCGCGACCCGCCGCGCCGACCCCCGGCGGCACCCGTGCCAGGGGTGGCAGGATCCCGGGTGAGATCTGCCCGAAACGGTCAAGCCGCCGCGGTCGCGGACCGATGTCCGTCGCAGCGCCCCCCGCGCCCGCGAACGCGCCCAGGAGGATTCATGCAGCCGCCCGACGAGCCCCGCGGACTTCGCCTGGTCGAGGACCCGCCCGAGTCGTACCCCACGCTCACCACACCGTTCGGCGACCTCGACGAGTACGTGCGCCTGCCGCGCATGGAGCGGCTCGTCCTCTCCCCGGACGGCTCGCGGCTGGTCACGCAGGTCTCCACGCTCAACCACGACGGCACCCGCACGCACACGGCGCTGTGGGAGGTCTACCCGACGCGCGCCCGGCCGGCCCGCCGGCTCACGCGCAGCGCGGAGGGCGAGACCGGCGCCGCGTTCACGCCCGACGGCGACCTCCTGTTCACCTCCGGCCGGCCGAACGCCGACGCCGCGGACGACGACAACGACCCCAAGACCCCGGCCCTGTGGGTGCTGCCGGCCGGCGGCGGCGAGGCCCGGATCGTCGCGTCCCGCCCCGGCGGCGTGCACGCGGTGCGCACGGCGCGGTCGTCCCCCGCCGTCGTCTTCACCACCGCGATGCTGCCCAGCGCGACCGACGGTGCGTCCGACGACCGGCTCCGCACGCTGCGCAAGGAGAAGAAGGTCTCGGCAGTGCTGCACGAGGGCTACCCCGTGCGCCACTGGGACCACGACCTCGGCCCCGACACCCCCCACCTGCTCGGCTGGCACTTCAAGGCCGGCGACGACGTGGCGCGGTCCGTCGAGGTCGCGAGCCTGTCCGTCGAGCACCTCAAGGTCAGCGACCTCACGCCCCACCCGGGCCAGGCGCTCCTCGAGGCCGAGTTCGACCTGGCCCCGGACGGCACGTTCGTCGTCTCGACGTGGCTCGTGCCCATGGGCCGCGGCGCGTCGCGGACGCAGCTCGTGCGGATCGACATCGACACGCAGCAGCGCACGGTGCTCGTCGACGACCCGGACGCCGACCTCGGCGACCCGGTGATCTCCCCGGACGGCACGCAGGTCGCCTACCGCCGCACCACCCTCGCCACGCCGGCGACGGCCCCCCGCGTCACCCTCGAGCTGCTGGACATGTCCGACGCCGACGCGCAGCCTCGCACCCTGGTGCCGCACTGGGACCGCTGGGTCACGGGCCACCAGTGGCTGCCGGACGGCTCGGGGCTGCTCGTGGTGGCGGACCAGGACGGCCGCGCGCCCGTGTTCCACGTGGACGTGCACGAGGACGCCGTCACGCAGGTCACGCGCGACGACTACTCCTACTCCGACCTCCAGGTCGCGCCCGATGCGAGCGTCGTCTACGCCATGCGGGCGTCCTGGCTGGCACCGGCGCACCCGGTCCGCATCCAGCTGGCACCGGACGAGAACCGCGGTCGCGGCACCGTCACAGTGCTCCGCGCCCCGGCCGGCCCGCCGACCCTGCCCGGCTGGCTGACCGAGGTCCGCACCACCGTCGGCGAGGGCGACGACGCGCACGAGGTGCGCGGCTGGCTCTGCATGCCCGACGGCGCGTCGGCGGAGGAGCCCGCGCCCCTGCTGCTGTGGGTGCACGGCGGACCCCTCGCGTCGTGGAACGCGTGGGCGTGGCGCTGGAACCCGTGGCTGATGGTGGCGGAGGGCTACGCCGTCCTGCTCCCCGACCCGGCGCTGTCCACCGGCTACGGCCAGGACTTCGTGCAGCGCGGCTGGGGCGCCTGGGGTGGTGCGCCGTACGAGGACCTCATGGCGATCACCGACGCCACCGTCGCCCGCGAGGACGTCGACGCGATGCGCACGGCGGCGATGGGCGGGTCGTTCGGCGGGTACATGGCGAACTGGATCGCCGGGCACACCGACAGGTTCGACGCGATCGTCACGCACGCGAGCCTGTGGGCGCTGGACCAGTTCGGCCCGACGACGGACCTGGCGTTCTACTGGGCCCGGGAGATGACCCCGGAGATGGCGCTGGAGAACTCCCCGCACCGGCACGTCGGCGAGATCCGCACGCCGATGCTCGTCGTGCACGGTGACAAGGACTACCGGGTGCCGATCGGCGAGGGCCTGCGGCTCTGGCACGACCTGCTGTCGGCCTCCGGCCTGCCCGCCGACGACGACGGCACGACGGTCCACCGGTTCCTGTACTTCCCGGACGAGAACCACTGGGTCCTGACGCCGCAGCACGCCAAGGTCTGGTACCAGGTGGTTCTCGGGTTCCTCGCCGAGCACGTGCTCGGGCGCGGGCGTCCGGAGCTGCCGGACGTGCTGGGCTGAGGGGTCAGGGCCGGAGCCGGAACGCGTCGGCGACGACCGCCGCGAAGGTGGTCGTGCTCACGGCGTCCGCCACCGACGCCGCAGCCGTCTGCAGCACGACGACCGTCGCCCTGCCGTCGGCGTCCTCCGCGTACCAGGCCCCGCCGACCGTGCCGGGTGCGCTGCCGCCCTTGAACGCCACGTAGGTCCAGGCGTCGCCGAGGTCCACGCCGGGGTTCTCGGCGAGGATCCCGCGGACGGGCTCGCCCGCCGGGGTGCGCGCGAGCTCCTGGAGGGCCGTGTGGGCGGCGCACAGGTCGTCGGCGGTCGCGAACCAGTCCACGCCCTGCTCCCAGACCGGTTGCCCGGCGAGGGCTGCGACGTCGACGACCGGCGGCCCGTCGGGAATCCCGGCGAGCAGCGCCCGGCGCCGCTCCGGGTCGCCCGACGCCCAGGCCGCGCGCTCGTCGGGCGTCGCGGCCCAGCCCACGTGGAACAGCTCCCGCGTGGTGAGCAGCGGGATGTTCGGCGACGGGTCCGCCATGCCCATCGTGGTCAGCGCGGCCTCGACACGCTCCCGCCCGACGGCGTGCACGAGCAGGTCCGTGGCGGTGTTGTCCGAGATCGAGATCATCAGCCCGGCCGCCTCGCGGACGGTCACGGCGGTGCCCGCGGGCTCGTCCTGGAGCCGGCCGGACGGCAAGGACCGCAGCGCGTCGGTGACGACGACCTCGTCGTCCCAGGCCAGCTCGCCGTCGGCCACCGCGTCGACGACGGCGCCCAGCACGTAGAGCTTGATCATCGAGCCGATCGGCAGCGCCTCGCCCGGGGCGGTGCCGGCGGGGGTGCCGGCGACCGGCGCGCAGCCGTCGGTGTACGCCGCGAGCGACGTCCGCGCGGGGAGCGCCGCGACCTCGTCGAGCAGCTCCTCCCAGGACGCGGCGGGCTCGCGGTCCGGGGGCGGCTCGCCGAACCACAGTCCGGTGATCAGCCCCTCGCCGTCGACGGCGACGCTCATCGCGAGCTCGGTGGCGCCCGCGGAGATGCGGACGTCGAGGGCGTCCGGGCCGCCGTCGGCGCGGGTGGGGACCCACGGGCCGGAGGCCCGCAGCTGCGTGAGGACCGTCGCGAGGTCCGTCGCCGGGATCGCCTCGAGGAACGACGGGGCGAGGCGTTCGACCTCGTCGGGGGCGAGGGTCGCGGGGTGGTCGGGCTCGAGGAGCGTGAGCACCCAGGCGGCCGCGCGTCCGGCGGCGTGGTCCGGCAGGTCGATCGCGGTGGCGGGGACTGCGGTCGGGGTGGGGGTGGGGGTGGGGGTGCTGGTCGGGGCGTCGACCCCGCCCGTCGTGCAGGCCGTCACGA
>JAEWQZ010000387.1 GCA_023460255.1 Actinomycetes bacterium | reverse complement strand
CCCCTGCCGCACCTGGACGCCCTCGGCCGCGTGGCCGAGCGTGCCGGCGAGCGGGCACGCGCCGAGCTGGCGCGCCCGGAGACGCAGGAGCGGCTGGTGGGCCTGGCCGAGCGGACCTCGCTTCGGGAGTTCACGGCGGCCGCGGCCCGGCTGGTCGCGTCGTTCGACCCGGCCGGGACGGAGGACGCAGCGGCGCGGCAGCGCGACGCCCGGTACCTCGTCCTGTCCCGGCAGGTCGACGGGACGGTCCTCAAGGGGCGGCTCGACCACCTGTCCGCGGAGGTGCTCCGGACGGCGATCGCCGGCGTCGGGATGGCGCCCGACGAGGAGCGGAGGAAGCCGCAGGCCGATGCCGACGCCCTCGTCGCCCTCGCGGAGCGGGCTGTGTCCGGGATGGCGGGTGTGCGGGCACGCCGGACGTCACCCTCGGGCACGGTGCTGGCCGACCCCGAGCAGGATGCGGCCGACGGTCGTGTGTCGGGCGTCGCGAACCGGCCGACGGTGGCCGTGCTCGTCCCGGCCGAGACGTACGCCGAGGTCCAGCGGGTCCAGCGTCGGCGGTCGGCGCCCGGTGACGGCAGCGGGATCCGCGAGGCGGCCTGGCGGGCGGTCGAGCCCGCCGCCCTCGAGGACGGGACACCACTGGCGATGTCGGAGCTGGCGCGGATGCTGTGCGACTGCGAGATCGGCCGGATCGTCCTGTCCGCGGACGGGCAGCCGATGGACCTGGGCCGGACCGAGCGCCTGTACACGGGGCAGCAGCGACGTGCGGTGATCGTGCGGGACCGGTCCTGCGCCTGGAACGGCTGCGACGTGCCCGCCGCCTACTGCGAGGTCCACCACATCCGATGGTGGGACCGCGACCTCGGACCGACCTCCGTCGAGAACGGAGTGCTCCTGTGCAGCCATCACCATCACGTGGTGCACCGGTGCGACCTGGACATCGTCCGGCTCGGCAGGCCCCCGAGCCGGGGGCCGATGCTCGGCGAGCCGTGCCGGTACACCTTCGGACGGCGGGACGGTCGGGTCGTGAATGCGCCGCCGGGGGTGGTTGGTGGGTTGGCGGGCGGACTCGCCGACCGGCTGGCGAGGGCGGGCTGACTAGTCGACGGGGCTGGCCGCCGCGGCGGCGCGGGCAGCTCCGGGCAGGGCATCGAGGATGCGGGAGAGGGAGGTGTCGTCGTGCGCGGCCGACACGAACCAGGCCTCGAAGGCCGACGGGGGCAGCAGCACCCCGGCGTCCGCCATGGCGTGGAAGAAGGCGCTGTAGCGGGGGACGTCCTGAGCCTGCGCCTCGGCGTAGGTCGTGACGCCCGACCGTGCCGGCGCCTCGCCGAGGAACACCGAGAACAGGCTCCCGACCTGGCCGATGTGGTGCGGCTGGCCGACGTCGTCCAGCGCCTCGCGCACCGCGGCGCGCAGCGTGGCGGCGACCTCCTCCAGGCGCGCGTAGACGGCGTCGTCGGCCAGGCGGAGGGTCGCGAGGCCGGCGGCGACCGCCACCGGGTTCCCGGACAAGGTCCCGGCCTGGTAGACCGGCCCGACGGGGGCGAGCGCGTCCATGAGGGACGCCGGCCCGCCCACCGCAGCGACGGGCAGCCCGCCACCGAGGACCTTGCCGAAGGTCACGAGGTCGGGCACCCACGAGGGGCGGGCCAACCCCCACCAGCCGGCGCGGCTGAGGCGGAAGCCGGTGAGCACCTCGTCGAGGATGAGCAGGGCCCCGTGCCGCGCGGTGAGGTCGCGCAGCCCGCGGTCGAAGCCGCCGACCGGCGGGACGACGCCCATGTTGCAGGGCACGGACTCGGTGATCACCGCGGCGATCCGCCCGGGGTGCGCGGCGAAGGCCGCCTCGACGGCGGCGAGGTCGTTGTACGCGAGCACGACGGTCTCCGCCGCCGTCGCGTCCGTCACCCCGGCGGAGCCGGGCAGGCCCAGCGTCGCGACGCCCGACCCGGCCGCCGCGAGCAGGCCGTCCGCATGCCCGTGGTAGCAGCCGGCGAACTTCACGACGAGCGGGCGGCCCGTCACACCGCGGGCGAGCCGGACGGCCGTCATCGTCGCCTCGGTACCCGTCGAGACCAGGCGCAGGCGCTCGACGAACGGGACCCGGCGCGCGACCTCCTCCGCCAGCTCGGCCTCGGCGACCGTGGGCGCCCCGAACGACAGGCCCCGCGCGGCAGCCGCCTGCACCGCGGCGACGACGGCGGGGTGCGCGTGGCCGAGGATCGCCGGTCCCCATGAACCCACGAGGTCGACGAACTCACGGCCCTCGACGTCCGTCACGCAGGGGCCGCGCGCGCTCGCCAGGAAGCGCGGGACCCCCCCGACCGCGCCGTAGGCGCGCACCGGCGAGCTCACGCCTCCGGGCAGCACCGCCCGAGCGCGCGCGAAGGCGTCCGCGTTGGTGGCGCGGCTCATCGCGCAGCCCGCAGGCGCTCGGCGAGCTCGACGGCCCAGTAGGTGAGCACCGCGTCGGCGCCGGCCCGGCGGATCGCGAGCACCGACTCCTCGATCGCCGGCCCACGCTCGATCCAGCCGTTCGCCGCCGCCGCCTCGACCATGGCGTACTCGCCGGACACCTGGTACGCCCACACGGGCACCTCGCTCACCGCGGCGACGTCGGCGAGCACGTCCAGGTACGACCCGGCGGGCTTCACCATCACCACGTCGGCGCCCTCGGCGATGTCGAGCATCGCCTCCCGCACGCCCTCGCGCCGGTTCGACGGGGCGAGCTGGTACGTCCGCCGGTCGCCGGTGAGCGTGGACTCGACGGCGTCGCGGAACGGGCCGTAGAACGCCGACGCGTACTTGGCCGCGTAGGCGAGCAGCACCACGTCCGTGCGGCCGGCGTCGTCGAGGGCGGCGCGGACCGCGGCGACCTGGCCGTCCATCATCCCGGACAGGCCCAGGACGTGGGCGCCCGCCGCCGCCTGGGCGAGGGCCATCCGCGCGTAGACCTCAAGGGTGGCGTCGTTGTCCACGCTGCCGTCGGCGGCCAGGACCCCGCAGTGGCCGTGGTCGGTGAACTCGTCCAGGCACAGGTCCGCCGTGACGACGAGCGCGTCGCCGACCTCCGCGACCGCGTCGGCGATCGCCACGTTCAGCACGCCGGCGGGGTCGCACGCCCCGCTGCCCGCGGCGTCCCGCCGGTCGGGCACGCCGAACAGCATGACGCCGCCGACGCCCGCCTCAGCCGCCTCGGCGACCGCCCGGCGCAGCGAGTCGCGCGAGTGCTGCACGACGCCGGGCATGGAGGCGATCGGCGCGGGCTCCCGCGCCCCCTCGCGGGCGAACACGGGCAGCACCAGGTCGGCGGGGGC
>JAEWQZ010000386.1 GCA_023460255.1 Actinomycetes bacterium | reverse complement strand
GTCGGCGACGAGGCGCTGCGCGCGGCGGTCGGCGGTGCCGTCGTCGAGTGGTGCCGCGCGAACGTCGGTGGCGTCGGCGTCAGCCTCGAGCCCGACTGGCCCGAGGGCACGCCACTGCCCCTGCCGGGCGCCCGGCCCGGGCCCCAGCGGATCCTGCACCCGGTCACCCTCGTGATGGACCTGACACGCACGCCCGACGAGCTTCTCGCCGCCATGGGGCGCACCACCCGCGCCGACGTCCGCAAGGGCGGCCGCGACGTCGAGATCCGCCGGGTGCGCACCGAGGACGAGGTGCGCGCCGTCCTCGACGTCTACCGGGACACCGCGGCGCACGCGGGCTTCGCGCTGCACGCCGACGACTACTACCTCGCCGTGCACCGCGAGCTGGGCGACGCATCCCTGCTGGTCGCGGCGTTCCGCGACGGGCGCCCGTGCTCCTTCGTGTGGAACGCCGTCTCGGCGACGACGGCGTTCGAGCTCTACGGGGGGGTGGACGAGGTCGGTCGCAAGGCCCGGGCCAACGCCCCGGTGAAGTGGCACGCCATGCGCCTCGCCCAGGACGCCGGACTGCGGCGGTACGACATGAACGGGCTGCTCAACGACGGGATCTCCGCCTTCAAGCGCTCCTTCGCCGAGCACGAGGACCGGCTGGTGGGCACGCTGGACGTGCCGTTCTCCTGGCTCTACCCGGTATGGGTGCGCGCCGTCCCGTGGGCCAAGCGCGTACTGCGCACGCTCCGGCGCCGCTGAGGCTGCCGGCCCTCCGGCGCGACCGTCGTCAGGCGCGTCCTCGGTCAGGCCGGGTGCTCGGCGCGGTCACCGGACCAGTCCGTGTGGAAGGAGCCGTCCCGATCGGTGCGCCGGTACGTGTGCGCACCGAAGAAGTCCCGCTGCGCCTGGACGAGGTTGGCCGGCAGCCGCTCCGCACGCACGCCGTCGTAGTAGGCGAGCGACGACGAGAACGCAGGCGTCGGCACGCCGTGCGCCGCCGCCGCTGCGACGACCCGCCGCCAGGCGGCGACGCCGTCGGCGACCGCCGCCGTGAAGTACGGGTCCGCGAGGAGCAGGGGCAGGTGCGCGTCGCGCTCGTACGCCTGCGTGATGCGGTCGAGGAAGCGGGCGCGGATGATGCACCCGCCCCGCCAGATGCGGGCCATCGCGCCCCGGTCCACGTCCCAGCCGTACTCGGCGCTGGCGGCCGCGATCTGGTCGAAGCCCTGGGAGTACGCCACGACCTTCGACGCGTAGAGGGCGAGCCGCACGTCCTCGATGAAGGCGGCCCGGTCCGGCACGTCCCAGGCGAGCGTCTCGGCCGGCAGGACGCCGCGTGCGGCAGCCCGCTGCGGCGCGGAGCCGGACAGCGAGCGGGCGAAGGTCGCCTCGGCGATGCCCGTGATCGGGACGCCCAGGTCGAGGCCGTTCTGCACGGTCCAGCGACCGGTGCCCTTCTGCTCGGCGGCGTCGGCCACGACGTCGACGAACGGGCGGCCGGTGGCGGCGTCCGTGTGCGCGAGCACCTCGGCGGTCACCTCGATGAGGAACGACTCGAGGTCGCCGGTGTTCCAGGCCGCGAAGATCTCACCGATCTCGGGCGCCGACGCGCCGAGCCCGTGCCGCAGGAGGTCGTAGGCCTCCGCGATGAGCTGCATGTCGGCGTACTCGATGCCGTTGTGCACCATCTTGACGAAGTGGCCGGCGCCGTCCGGCCCGACGTGCGTGCAGCACGGCACCCCGTCCACCGTCGCGGCGATCGCCTCGAGCATCGGGCCGAGCGACGCATACGACTCCGGGGTGCCGCCCGGCATGATCGACGGCCCGTTGAGGGCGCCCTCCTCGCCGCCGGAGACGCCGGCGCCCACGAAGTGCAGGCCACGGGCGGCCAGCGCCGCCTCGCGGCGCACCGTGTCGGGGAAGTGCGCGTTCCCGGCGTCGACGACGATGTCACCCGGCTCCAGCAGCGCGGAGAGCTCGTCGATCACGGCATCGGTCGCCGCCCCCGCCTTGACCATGACCACGACCTTGCGCGGCCGCTCGAGCGCCGCGACGAGCTCGGCCATGGTGCGCGCCGGTACGAACGTGCCCTCGTCGCCGTGCTCGGCGACCAGCGACTCCATCCGCGCCACCGACCGGTTGTGCACCGCGACCGTGTACCCGTGCCGCGCGAAGTTGCGGGCCAGGTTGCGGCCCATCACCGCCAGCCCGGTCACACCGATCTGCGCGGTGCCCGGACCGGCGCCCGCACCATTTCCGACAGCAGTCATCCCAGGACCCCCGTGCTCTCGTCGACCGGGACAGCCTAGTGCGGACCCGGGCGCGCCGATCCCGGCGCTCACCGCGGCGCCGACGTACGCTGCCGCATGTGATCACCCCTGACGCGGACGTCCCGGCCGCGTTCGTCCAGGCGCTCGAGGCCCTCGGCGGTCGACGCCTGCGCGCCGAGGTGCGCCTCAGCGAGATCCCGGCGCCGGCACGGATCGCGCCCTACGCCGTCGCCCTCAGCGCCGAGGTCGTCCTGGCCGACGACGAGGCGCTCGGTGAGGTGGAGCCCGCATCCGGCCGGTTCGTCCTGCTGCACGACCCCGCCGGCCAGGAGGCGTGGGAGGGCACCTTCCGCGTCGTGACCCTCATCAGGGCCGCGCTGGACGCCGAGGTGGGGTCGGACCCGCTGCTGTGCGAGGCCGCCTGGACCTGGGTCGAGGAGGCCCTGTCCGAGGCGTCCGCCGCGCATCACGCGCTCGGCGGCACGGTCACGCGGGTGGTGTCCCAGTCGTTCGGCGCCCTCGCCGAGAGACCGGGCGAGGTCGAGGTGGAGATCCGCGCGTCCTGGACCCCGGACGGCGACGTGGGCGACCACCTCGCGGCGTGGGCCACGGTGCTGTGCACCGCGGCGGGCCTGCCGCCGCTGCCCGACGGCGTGGCGTCGCTCTCGCCCCGCCGCTGACCCCGCGCCGCGGGAGCGGCTCGCGGTTCACCTGTCGAGATGGGCAGGTTTGCACCCTCAAGCCGGGTCCCCGGCGTGCCGATAGGTCACCGACAGCGTCCCCCCGCCTGGAGCGAACCGTGACCGTCGAGCAGGTCCGCACCCCCGCGGTGCCCCGGACACGCACGCACGCGCCCACCGGGGTCGCCGGCGCCGTCGTCCCGCCCAGAGGCCCCGGCGACGAGTCGCCGCTCTGCCTGGTGATCCCCGAGATCGGTGACGGCGAGGCCGCGGCGCTCGTCCGCTCGCTGCGCCGGCGGGAGTCGACCCGGGCGGTCCTGCTCACCCGCAAGGCCGGCCGCCGCGACATCGTCGTGCTGCTCGGCGGTGGCGTGCGTGGTGCCGTGACCGCGGAGACCCCGGGCACGGTCCAGCTGGAGGCGCGCGGATCGTCCGGCACCCCTGCGCTCACCGCCCGCGAGGTCGGCGTCCTGCGCCTCGTCGCGGACGGCCGGACGAACCGTGAGATCGGCGAGGAGCTCAGCCTCTCGGCCCTGACGGTCAAGAGCCATCTGGCGCGCATCTCCCGCAAGGTGGGCACCGGCGACCGCGCGGAGATGGTCGCCTTCGCGATCCGGCACGAGCTCCTGCGCTGACGCGCGGGTCGCGCGGGGTCCGCGACGGCGCAGGCCGTTAGCGTGGGGCCCATGGCCACGCAGGACGGTGACGTCGGGGTCCCCGACGCGGACCAGGGTGCGACGTCCGTCGCACCTCTGCTCGAGCCGTCCGAGGGTGTTCCCGCGGTCGTGCAGACCGCGGATGGGCTCGCGGAGGTCGTGGCGGCCTTCGCGGCGGGCACCGGGCCCGTCGCGGTCGACGCGGAGCGCGCGTCGGGCTATCGCTACGGGCAGCGCACCTACCTCGTCCAGCTCCGGCGGGCGGGCGCGGGAACGGCGATCGTGGACCCGATCGCCCTGCCGGACCTGTCGTCCCTGTCGCGAGCCCTGCACGGCGCCCAGTGGGTGCTGCACGCGGCGTCGCAGGACCTGCCCGGGCTCGCCGAGCAGGGCCTCGTGCCCGACGACGTCTTCGACACCGAGCTCGCCGCGCGCCTGCTCGGGATGGAGCGCGTGGGGCTGGCCGCCGTCGTGGCCGAGGTTCTCGGCCTCGGGCTGGCGAAGGAGCACTCGGCCGTCGACTGGTCGACCCGCCCGCTGCCCGAGGAGTGGCTGCGCTACGCGGCGCTCGACGTCGAGGTCCTGGTGGAGCTCCGTGACGCGCTCGCCGAGCGGCTCCGAGCCGCCGGCAAGGAGGAGTGGGCCCGGCAGGAGTTCGCCGCGGTGCGGGACGCGGCCCCGCCCCCACCCCGCGCCGAGCCCTGGCGTCGGACCTCGGGCCTGCACGCCGTCCGCAGCACGCGCGGCCTGGCGGTCGTGCGCGCGCTGTGGGAGGCCCGCGACGCCGATGCGCGGGCGCGGGACATCTCCCCCGGCCGCGTCCTGCCCGACGCCGCGCTGGTCGCGGCTGGTCTGGCGCTCCCCCGGTCCGTCTCGGCGCTGACGGAGCTCAAGCAGTTCTCCGGCCGGGCCACACGGCGCCGCGCCCCGTTCTGGTTCTCCGCCGTCCAGCGGGGGCTGGACGTGCCCGACGCCGACCTGCCCAGCGCGCGCGGACCGCGGTCCGACGGGCCGCCCCCGCCCCGGTCGTGGGCCGACCGGGAC
>JAEWQZ010000385.1 GCA_023460255.1 Actinomycetes bacterium | reverse complement strand
CAGGGCTCCACGGTGTAGCCGCCGACGACGGGGTCCGGCTCCGCGGGGCGTCCGGTCCCGCGCTGGTAGTAGCCCCACGGGAACCAGCCGGGGCTGAAGCGCTGCCAGCCGTCGGCCTCGAGCGCGCGCCCCTCGGACCGCGACGCGAACACCCGGCGGAACTCCCACTGCTGCTCGGTCTTGGTGATGATGTGGAACGCCGTCCCCGAGCCGACCACCCGCCAGCCGCGCACGCCGGCCCGCTCGAGTGCGCCCATCTCGTTGAAGAGCGTGACGGGTCCGAGCTTCGTCGTGCGCTCCGGGTCCACCGGTGCGTCGGGGTCGGTGCTGCCGGGGCCGGCGATGCCGCTCGGCTCGTCCCGCCCGAACCGCTGCTGCGCCGCCTGCTTGGTCATCCCGAGCGCGCGTCCGACGGCGTCCCACGTCAGGCCGGCCGCCCGCGCCCCCGCGACGGTCTCCCGGAGCAGGGCGTCGGCCTCGTCCCGGGCCTGCGCGGTCAGGGCGACGAGCTCGGCGTAGGCCGCCGGCTCGTGGGCGAGCCGGTCGCGGAGGCCGGGGTGGGTGTCGAGCACGGCGTCGCCGAGGCGGGCCCGCAGGGCCTCGCCGGAGATCTCGCTCATGGGTCAACCTTTCGTTGACGTCAGTCTGCTCCGGTGCGCGGCCGACCGCCAGGGTGGTTGGCTGGTCGTCGTGGTCCCCACCCCCGCCCGCCGCCCGCGCCGACGCACGGATCCCGACGCAGGTCGCGCCGCCCTCGCACGGTGGCTCGCCGACCCGGACGCCGTGCCCCGCGCCGACGTCCGGACGGCGGTCCGCTACACGCTCGAGGAGCTCGCGACTCGGGTGCCCGGCGCGTCCGTGGAGGTCCGCGTGCCGCCCGACGGTGCTGTCCAGGCCGTCCCCGGCCCGGGGCACACGCGCGGCACCCCGCCGAACGTCGTGGAGACGGACCCCCGGACGTGGCTCGGGCTGGTCACCGGCCGGACCGCCTGGGCCGACGCGGTGCGCGACGGGCGGGTGACGGCGTCGGGCCTGCGGGCGGACCTGGCGCCGGTGCTCCCGCTCGAGGGCCTGGCGACCTCGTCCTGATGCCACCTGACCCCGTGCGGCGGGGGGCCGGTCGTCAGGCGGGCGCGAGCAGGTCGAGCAGGCCGCCGCGCAGGTGGGTGCGGAAGGTCGGGTCGTCGTAGGCCTCCGCCGCGTGCCCGAGCGAGGTGTACCACGTGCGCCCCGCGCCGTAGGGCCCGTACCAGGCGACCGGGTGCGGGTCCCCCATCGTCCCCCCGGCGTAGCTCGCCTCGTCGACGGTGAGCAGGACCGTGCGGTCGGCGGGGAACCGGTCGAAGTTGTACCACTCGTCGGCGTGCGTCCAGGCGGCGGGCAGGCCCGTCGTCGACGGGTGGGCGGCCGCCACCCGCACGAGGCCCGGGGCGAAGTCCGGGTGGTCGGTGAAGCGCGCGCCGGCGATCGCCGGGAACTCCGGCCAGCCCTGCTCGCTGAACGTCGCCGAGTGCACCCCCGCCCACGCACCACCGGCCGCGAGCCAGGAGGCGAGGTCGGCCCGCTCGGCGTCGGGCAGCACGTCCCCGGACGTGGAGAGCCAGACGACGAGCGCGAAGCCCGCCAGCGACTCCGCGCGGTGCGTCGCGGGGTCCTCGGAGTGGACGACCTCGTGCCCGTCGGGGGTGAGCATCGCGGCGATCGCGGACGCGGCGTGGGGGATCGAGTCGTGGCGGTAGTCGGTGGTCCGCGAGAAGACGAGCACGCGGCTCATGGCACTCCCTGGAGGGATGGAGGTGGGGTGCCCCCATCCTGCCCCGGGCACCGTCGACGGCCGCCGCGGATGTCACCCGGATGGCCGAATGGTGAACCACGCGACCGACATGTGAACACTTGTCGAGGGCGGTATGACTGATGTCACAGCATGTCTGGCTTTTCCCGCCGATACCGGTCTAGCGTCCGACCCGTCAGGGCGCTACCAGCGCCGCACGCCCTCGCGGAGGTCGCACATGCAGCTCCACCGGCGCCAGACCAGGCGCCTCACCATCACGGCAGCCGGCGCACTCGCCCTGGCTGCCGTTCTCGTCCCGGCCGCCGCTCATGCGGCGCCCCCGACGCACTCCATCGCGCAGGTCCAGGGGACCGGCGCCGCCAGCGAGCTCGTGGGTACGACGGTGACCGTCGAGGGAGTGGTCACCGCCGACCACCGGACCGGCGGGTACCGCGGCATCTACCTGCAGACGCCCGGCTCGGGCGGCGCAGCGGACGCCGACGGGGCCTCCGACGGCATCTTCGTCTACCTCGGCAGCCGCACCGTCACCCTGGCCATCGGCGACCTGGTCCAGGTCACCGGCCCGGTGAGCGAGTACTTCGGCCTCACCCAGATCTCCGCGACCCGCGCGTCGGACACGATCGACGTCGTCTCGTCCGGCAACACCCTGCCCGAGGCCGTGCCGCTGCCCGACACCGTGCGCGGCGCCGACCGTGAGCAGTTCGAGAGCATGCTCGTGGCGCCCGAGGGCACCTACGTCGTCTCGTCGACGCACGAGCTCGCCAACTTCGGCAGCGTCTGGCTCTCCGCCGGCGCCGACAGCCCGGTGAAGAGCACCGAGGTCGCACGGCCCGGGCCCGACGCGCAGGCGATCGCGGACGCGAACGCCGCCGCCCGCCTCGTCCTGGACGACGGCAAGAACAACCGCGTGACGGCCACCACCCAGCCGTACGCCACGGCGGGCGACCCGCTGCGCACCGGCGACGGCGTGGACTTCGGCGGCGAGGTGTACGTGCTGCACTACGGCTTCGACCTGTGGCGGCTCCAGCCGACGCTGCCGATCGACGCGAGCACGCCGGCGGACGCCAAGGCGTCCTTCCCCGAGCAGAACCCGCGCCCGACCGCCCCGGCCGAGGTCGGGGGCGACCTCCAGGTCGCGGCGTTCAACGTGCTCAACTACTTCACGACCTTCTCCAGCGACGACGACCGTGCCCGGGGCGCCCGGGACGCCGCCCAGTTCGCCGTGCAGAAGCCGAAGATCGTCGCCGCGATCGCCGCGCTCGGCGCCGAGGTCGTCGCGCTGCAGGAGATCGAGAACTCGATCCACTTCGGCGAGAGCGCCGAGGGGGCGGCCGACGCCACGCCGGACGTCGCGGTCGCCGATCTCGTCGCCGCGCTGAACGCCGAGGCGGGCGCCGACGTGTGGGCCTACGTGCCGACGCCGGCCGCGCTGCTCGACCCGGCCGTCGCGCCGGGCACCGACGTCATCATGGGCGCGATCATCTACCGCAGCGACGCCGTCGCCCCGGTGGGTACCGGTCAGGCCCTCGTGGACCCGGTGTTCGACGACGCCCGTGAGCCGATCGCGCAGGTCTTCGAGCCGGTCGGCGACGACGGCGAGCAGTTCGCGGTCGTGGTGAACCACTTCAAGTCCAAGACCCCGCCCGAGGGCGAGGACGAGGACCCGGCCGACGGTCAGGGCTGGTTCAACGCCGAGCGCGTCGCACAGGCGGAGGCGCTGGCGGGCTTCGTGGCCGAGATCCAGGCGGCGGGCACGGCGGACGTCGTCGTGCTGGGCGACCTGAACGCCTACAGCCAGGAGGACCCGATGGTCGCCCTGACAGGCGCGGGCCTGGTGGACCTCGTCGCGACGCACGCGCCGGGCCAGTACACCTACACGTTCGACGGCGAGCTCGGGTCGCTCGACCACGCGCTCGGCACGCCGTCGTTCGCCGACCGGGTGACCGGCGCGGACGTGTGGGACATCAACGCGGACGAGTGGTTCGGGTACCAGTACTACGGCGGCCTGCCCGAGGTGGGCACCGTGTACCGGGCCTCCGACCACGACCCGATCCTCGTCGGCATCACGGCCGAGGCCCCGCCGGTGACGATCGACATCCTCGGCATCAACGACTTCCACGGCCGGCTCGAGGCCTCCCCGCCGGCCGCCGGCGCGGCGGTGCTCGCGGGCGCCGTGGAGTCCTACCGGGCGGCGAACCCGAACACGCTGTTCGTGTCCGCCGGCGACAACATCGGCGCGTCCACGTTCACGTCCTTCATCCAGCAGGACGTGCCGACGATCGACGCGCTCAACGCGATGGGCCTCGACGCCTCCGCGTTCGGCAACCACGAGTTCGACCAGGGCCGGTCCGACATCGACGACCGGGTGCTCGACCTCGTGGACTTCCCGTACCTCGCGGCGAACCTCTACGACCGTGACAGCGGGGAGCCCGCCTTCGACGAGTACGCGATCTCCGAGACGGGCGGCGTCCGCGTCGGCTTCATCGGCGCCATGACCGAGCTGCTGCCCGAGCTGGTCAGCCCGGCGGGCATCGCCACGCTCGAGGTCCGCGACCTCGTCGACGAGGTGAACCGGGTGGCCGGGGACCTGTCCGACGGTGACGAGTCCAACGGCGAGGCCGACGTGCTCGTCGTGCTCATGCACGAGGGCCCGGAGACCGGGGCGCTCGAGGACACCACCGGCGACACCGAGTTCGCCGGGATCGTCGCGGGCCTGAGCGACGAGGTGGACGCGATCTTCACGGGTCACACCCACCAGCGGTTCGCCCACCTGCTGCCCGGCGACGGGGCCGACCTGCCCGTCGTCGGCAGCGGCCAGTACGGCGAGGGGCTGGCGCACGTGCAGCTCGTCGTCGACCCGGCCACCGGTGACGTCACGGCGGCGACCGCCGAGGCGTTCGCGCTCGTCGGGGCGGGCTTCGAGCCCGACCCGGAGGTCGCGGCGATCGTCGACGCGGCCGTGGCGGCCGCCGAGGGGCCCGGCAGCGTGCAGCTCGGCGAGATCACCGCGGACTTCAACCGCGCGCGGCAGTCGACGGGCGCGGAGAACCGCGGTGGCGAGTCCACGCTCGGCAACCTCGTCGCGGACGTCCAGCTCTGGGCCGCGAACGAGGCCGGTACGCCGACCGACATCGCGTTCATGAACCCGGGCGGCCTGCGGGCCAACCTCACCTACGCGCCCGACGGCGTCGTGACCTACAAGGAGGGCGCGGCCGTCCAGCCGTTCGCCAACACGCTGGTCACGCAGACGCTCACCGGCGCGCAGGTGGTCCAGGTGCTCGAGGAGCAGTGGCAGCCCGCGGGCGCGTCGCGGCCGTTCCTCAAGCTCGGCGTGGCCGGCCTGACCTACACCTACGACCCGACCGCCCCAGCGGGCGAGCGGATCACCCAGGTGTGGGTCGACGGGACGCCGATCGACCTCGCGGCGCAGTACACGGTCGTCGTCAACTCGTTCCTCGCCTCGGGCGGTGACAACTTCACCACCCTCGGCCAGGGCACGGACAAGACCGACACCGGCCGGATCGACCTCCAGGCGATGGTCGAGTACCTCGGTGAGTTCTCGCCGGTGAGCCCGGACCTGGCCCAGCGCGCCGTCGGCGTGCACGTGGCCACGGCCGTGCCCGACGGCGGGTTCGCACCCGGAGACGAGGTCGCCGTCGACCTCTCGTCGCTGCTGTTCAGCGGCGGTGAGGTGCAGGGCGACCAGGTCGTGCTCTCCATCGACGGGGCCGAGGTCGCCACGGCGGCGCTGGAGCCCTCGCCGGTGGACACCACCGACGAGGTCGGGCGGGCGAGCGTGACCTTCGTGATCCCCGACGGCGCGGCGGCCGGTGACCTGGTCGTCACCGTCACCGTGCCCGGCACGGGGACCACGACGACCTTCACCGTGCCCGTCGCCGAGGTGGCCGGGCCGGCGTGCGTCGTCGAGTACGACGCCGTGCGGGTGTGGCCGGGGCTGCTCCTCGGCGCGGTCCGGGTGCAGAACACCGGCACCGATCCCGTGGGCCCGTGGTCGCTGACGTGGTCGTACACGAAGGGCGAGCGGGCCGGCATCGGCATCGGCGCCACGATCCGGCAGTCCGGGCCGAACGTCACCGCGAGCGGCAACTGGCTCAACCGGGTCCTCGACCCGGAGGAGTCCACGACGTTCGCCTTCCTCGGGACCGCGCCCCGCGGCACTGTCGCGCCGACGAGCTTCGCGCTCAACGGCGTGGAGTGCGCGGTGGAGTGACCTGACCGTCGGCCCGTCGGCCGTTCCACCCCGCAGAGTGGAACGATCCGCCGGTCCAACCCCGCAGAGTGGAACGAAACGCTGGCGTTTCGTTCCACTCTGCGGGTTCGGGGCCTCGCTTCGTTCCACTCTGGTGGGGGGCGGGGTGCCTCTAGCATCGGTGAGTGCCCGACGACGCAGTGCCCGACGACGCAGTGCCCGACGACGTGTCCGTCCGGGCCAGCGCGCACGTCCGCCGCGCCCCCCGGTACCGGGCCTTCGCGCTCGCCGGGGCGACCGTCGCGGCCCTGGTCGCGGCGGCGTGTGTGCTCGCGCTCGGCCGCCGGGACGACCTCGGGCT
>JAEWQZ010000384.1 GCA_023460255.1 Actinomycetes bacterium | reverse complement strand
GGCCGAGCGGCACCGCTCAGCCGCGCACCGTGCGCAGGCGGCTGGGCGCCCGGCCCGTCAGCCGCCGGAACACCTCGACGTACGGCCCCTCCTGGGCGCTCCAGCGCAGGGAGTCCTCGACCCGCTTGCGCCCGACGGCCCCCATCCGGCTGCGCCGCTGCGGGTCGTCGAGCAGCTCGGCGATCGCCCGCGCGAGCGCGGCGTCGTCGTCGGCCGCGACCGTGAGGCCTGCCTCCCCCGCCGAGCGCGCGTTCTCCGTCAGCTCGAAGCCGACGACGGGCAGCTCGTACGCCATGTACTCGAGCGTCTTGTTCATCGTCGACTTGTCGTTGAAGGGGTTCTTCGGGTCCGGGGTGACCCCGAGGTCCGCGGTGGACAGCCAGCGCCCGATCTCCGCCGGGCCGACCTTGCCGGTGAACGTCACGTAGCCGTCGAGCCCCTGGCGGGTCGCCTGGGCGCGCAGGTCCGCCAGGCAGTCCCCGAAGCCCATCAGGCCGACGTGCACGTCCGTCCGCCCCATCCGGTGCACGAGGTGGTCCACGGCGTTCAGGAGCCGGTCCACGCCGTCCTGCGGGCCCATGATCCCCAGGTAGCAGATCAGGTGCTCCTTGCCGTGGCGCAGCTCCGGGACGGGCTCGGCCCGGCGCATCCGGTCCGGGTCGGGCGCGCTGCGCACGATCGTCGTGTGCTCGACCGGCACCCGCCCGCGCGTCGTGGCGACCTCGCGGTAGGACTCGTTCGTGGAGATCACGTGGTCGGCGGTGGCGAACGTGGCGCGCTCCAGGGCGAGCAGCCCGCGGTGCAGCAGGCCGCGCCGCCCGAACCGGGCCTCGTAGACCTCCGGGTTGAGGTCGTGGTGGTCGAACACGAAGCGCTTGCGGGCGAGCAGGCGCCAGATCCGCCCCAGCAGCCAGTACGTGTCCGGCGGGTTGCACGCCTGGAGGACGTCGAAGCCCTCGTGCCGCGCGACGTGGAACGACAGCCCCGCCGTGCGCAGCCACGAGTACGCGAACTCCACGAGGTAGCCGGCCACGCCCGACCGCGCCGGCGCCGGGCGGTAGGTGTGGATGCGCACGCCGTCCAGGGTCCGGTGCGCCGGCTGCCCCTCGTCCCGCGGGCAGATCACCGACACCTGGTGCCCGGCCGCCACCAGCGCCTGGCACTCCAGCCAGACCCGGCGGTCCAGGGGGACGGAGAGGTTCTGCACCACGATGAGCACGCGGGGTGGACGGGACACGGCACCTCCGGACGGCGGGACGGGACGAGAGGGCCGGCGCGGTCAGGCGCCGGGAGGGACGACGAGCGAGCTGTCGACGTCGGACGCCCGCGCCGAGCCGGCCAGGGCCATCGCGTGGGCGAGGTCGTCGCGCAGGGCGCCGAGCGCCTCGACGACGCCGGCCTGCCCGCCCGTGGCGAGCCCCCAGACGACGGGACGCCCGACGAGGACCGCGTCGGCGCCGAGGGCGAGGGCGACGAGCGCGTCGACGCCCGACCGCAGCCCGCCGTCGACCACCACCGTCGAGCGGGCACCGGGCCGGGCGGCGTCGTGGGCGGACACCGCGTCGACGACCTCGGCGAGGGCGAGCGCCGTCGGCACCGCCCGGTCCAGCTGGCGGCCGCCGTGGTTGGAGACGACGACGCCGGCCGCACCCGCGTCGAGGCAGGCCACGGCGTCGTCACCCCGCAGCACGCCCTTGACGAGCACGGGGAGCCCGGACAGCTGCGCGAGCCAGCCGATGGCGTCGGTCGTCGCCGTCGGGTCCTGCTCCGCCTCCGCCCGGCCGCTCGCGGCGTCGGTCAGGTGCCGGGCGAGGTTGACCAGGAACGTCTCGTCCGGGATCGCGATCCGCTGGCGCCCGACGCGCCGCTTGATCCCGACGAACGGGGTGTCGCCGGTGAGCACGAGCGCCCGGGCCCCGGCGGCGACGGCACGCTCGACCAGGCGGGCCGTGAGGTCCCGGTTGCGCATCACGTAGACCTGGAACCACCACGGGCCCGCCACCGCGGCGATGTCCTCCAGCGGCGTCGACGCGCGCGTCGAGGCCACGTACAGGGCGCCGGACTCGCGGGCGGCGGCGGCGACGGCCACCTCCGCGTCGGGGTGCGCGAGCCCGAGGTACCCGACGGGCGCGATCCCCACCGGGTGGGCGAGGTCCGAGCCGAGCACCGTCGTGGTCAGGTCCACCTCGCCGACGTCGCGCAGGACCCGCGGTCGCAGGCGGTAGCGGGCCCAGGACGCCGGCGCCTCGGCGAGGGCGAGCTCGTCCCCGGAGCCCGAGGCGAAGAACTCGTGCGCGTCGGTCGGCAGGACTGCCGCGGCGTCCCGCTCCTGCTTGTCCAGCACCGTCAGCGCCATGCCACCACCTCCGACGGGGCACTGGGCCTGGCGACAGGGCCGGTGAGAGGCCCGGTGAGAGGCCCGGGGACAGGCGCCGTGAGTGCCTCAGTAGGCACCCGAGCCCCCGAGGACGGCGCGGAACGTCTTCCAGAGGATGAGCAGGTCCATCGCGAGCGACCAGTTGTCGACGTACCGCAGGTCGAGGCGCACCGACTCCTCCCAGGAGAGGTCCGCGCGGCCGCTGACCTGCCACAGGCCCGTCAGGCCCGGGCGGACGTGCAGCCGGCGGTGCACGTGGTCGGCGTAGGTGGCGACCTCGGACTCCAGCGGCGGCCGCGGGCCGACCAGCGACATGTCGCCGATGACGACGTTCCACAGCTGCGGGAGCTCGTCGATCGAGTAGCGGCGCAGGATCCGCCCGGCGGACGTCACGCGCGGGTCGCGGCGCATCTTGAACATGGGCCCGTCGCGGTCGGTCTGCGCCAGAAACGCCTCGCGGCGCTCGTCTGCGTCCAGGTACATGCTGCGCAGCTTCCACAGCGTGAACGTCCGGCCATCGACCCCGACGCGGGTCTGCCGGTAGAACGCGGGCCCGGGCGAGGTGAGCCGGACGGCGAGCGCCGCCACCCCGATGACCGGGGCGGCGAGCAGGAGGAGCGTCGTGCCCAGCACGCGGTCCAGCGCAGCCTTGGCGAGCATCTTGCTGCGCGGCACGCCCGTCTGGACCTCCAGCAGGACGATGCCCGCGGTGGGTCGCAGGGTGAGCCGCGGCCCGGTGACCTCGACGAGGTCCGGCGCGACGACCAGCTGGGCCCCGGCCCGTGAGAGCGCCCAGGACATCCTGCGCAGGGCGTCGCCGCTCATGTGCGCCCCGGCCACGACGACCGTCTCGATCGCCCGGTCGGCGACGACCTGCGGCACGTCGGCGACAGCTCCCACGACGGGCACGCCGGGCACCGGCGGGGGGTCGTCGACCCCGGGCAGGCACACGCCGGCGACGAGGAAGCCGTGGGAGGGGTCGCGCACGAGGTCGCCGACGACGCGCGCGACGGCGGCCGGGTCCCCCACGACGAGGGTGCGCATCATCGCCACGCCGCGGGCGCGGTGACGGTGCAGGAACTGCCGCTGGAGGTAGCGGCCCGCGAGGGCCAGCAGGACGATCAGCGGGATGCCGCCGAAGACCACGAGGCGGGAGACCTCAGCCTTGGTGGTGTAGCTCAGCGCCATGAGGGCCGTTGCACCGACGAACCCGGCGCGCAGGAGCGCCTGCACCTCCGTCGAGCCGTCACCGAGGGTGCGCGCGTCGTAGCCGCGGAACATGCCGACGAGGGCGACGAACCCGATCATCGCGAGGCCGACGCGGCCCGCGGCGTCCAGGTCGGCCCCGTAGACGGGCACGACGAGGAGCAGCCCGACGGCCACCACTGCGAGGGCGTCGAGGCCGACCGCGCGCCACTGGTACGCGGTGGAGACCTCCGCCCAGCGCAGGGCCCGGGCGAGGTCGCTGTTGAACGGCGTCTGCCGGGCCTCGAACGGCTGTGCCGACGCCCACGAGCGGCGAGGGCCGGCACTGCGTCCGCGGCGCTCGACATCCGGGAGGGAGCGCTCCACAGGCAGGCTCACGAAAGGATCAACCCCCGCATCGTTGGTGTGTCGCAGGAGTCGACGGTAGACGCGGCTCGACGGGGGGTACATCCCGACAAACGACGTTTAACCGACCAACACCGAAGAATTAACCCCGAGGCTACCGGTTATGCCCAGGTCGCGCACCCACGGTGCGCCGAACGGGTGACGGGAAGCCGCTGACCAGCCGGGACGGTGTCTGTCAGGCGGACGCGTCAGGACCGTGGAAGCGCCGCTGCGCCGCCTCGAGGCCGGACACCACGATCATCTCGACGGCGTCGGCCGCCGAGTCCACGACCCAGGGCAGCTCCTTGCGCTGAGCCGCAGAGAAGTCCGCCAGGACGTAGTCGGCGGGGTCCTGGCGGCCCGGAGGCCGGTCGATGCCCACCCGCACCCGCATGTAGTCGCGCGAGCCCACCGCGGAGGTCACGCTGCGCAGGCCGTTGTGGCCGCCCTCGCCACCTCCGGCCTTGAGCCGGATCTGGCCGAACGGGATGTCCAGCTCGTCGTGCACGACCAGGAGGCGCTCCACGCCCTCCGCGCCCTGCGCGCCGTGCATCGCCAGCACCGACGCGACCGGGCCGCCGGAGACGTTCATGTAGCTCGTCGTGCGCACCAGCACGACGCGGGGGCCGGGGGCGCCGCCCGGCAACGTGCCGAGGCGCACGTCCGCCACCTGCGCCTTCCCGCGGAACCCGCGGAAGGACCCGCCGGTCCGGCGGGCCAGCTCGTCGACGACCAGGTGGCCGACGTTGTGCCGGTTCCCGGCATAGCCCGGCCCAGGGTTGCCGAGCCCGACGACGACCCACGGCCGGCCCTGCTCCGCCACCTCGGACACCTCCTCGGCTCGACGACGTCCAGGCCCGCCCGCCACGGGGCGGCCCCGGAGCAGCCGGCGCAGGTCCAGCTCAGGCCTCCTCGGCGGCCTCTGCCGACGCGGCGGCCTCCGCCTCGGCCTCGTCGGCCGACGTCTCCTCGTCCGCCGAGGTCTGCGGCGTCCGGACGGAGACGACCGTCTCCTCCGGGTCGCCGAGCAGCGTCGTGCCGGCCGGCAGGACGAGGTCGGCGCCGCGCAGCGACGTGCCGGCCTCGAGGCCCTCGATCGAGACCTCGATGGCCTCGGGCAGGTGGGTCGCCTCGGCCTGGACGTGCACGCCCTGAGCCGCCTCGACCACGTGGATCGTGCCCGGGGCGGACTCGCCGACGACCCGCACCGGGACGACGACGGCGATCTTCTCGCCCTTCTTCACCGTCAGCAGGTCGACGTGCTCGATCGCGTTGCGCACCGGGTCGCGCTGGACGTCCTTGGCGATCGCGAGGTGGTCCTTGCCCTCGATGTCGATCGTGAGCAGCGCGTTCGCGTGCTTGAGGGCCAGCATCGTCTCGTGGCCCGGCAGGGTGATGTGCAACGGTGCGGCGCCGTGACCGTACAGGACGGCGGGGACCTGGTGCGCGCGCCGGATGCGACGTGCGGCCCCCTTGCCGAACTCGGTCCGGGTGCTGGCGGCGAGCTTCTGCTCGGTCACGGTGGTTCTCCTGGTGCTCGTGGCGGGCGGATCGAGGCCGGTGATCCGGCGGTCGGGCCTCGACGCGGGACACCGGACGGGCGCGCGCGCCCACCACGGCCGCGTCGATCACGGGCGTCGTCCGGGTGGATGGTGCGCCACCGGCCGTCCGACGTCCCTCGCCGAGGCAACGGCGTCCAGAGTACCGGCTGGTCCGGGCCCCGCGAAAACCCCCGGGCCTACACGGCCCCGTCGAACAGGGAGGTCACCGAGCCGTCGTCGAACACCTCGCGGATCGCCCGCGCCAGCAGCGCGGCGATCGACAGCACCGTGAGCTGCTCGAAGCGGTGGTCCTCCGGGATGGGCAGGGTGTCGGTCACGACGACCTCGCGGGCGCCGCAGTCGGCCAGCCGGTGCCGCGCCGGGTCGGAGAGCACGCCGTGGGTCGCGGCCACGAGGACGTCCCGGGCTCCGGCGGCCATGAGCACGCGGACGGCCTCGGCGACCGTGCCGCCCGTGTCGATGAGGTCGTCGACGAGCACGCAGGTACGGCCCTCGACCTCGCCGACGACCCGGTTGGCGACCGAGCGGTTCGGCGTCGTGATGTCGCGCGTCTTGTGGATGAACGCCAGGGGGCAGTCACCGAGCTTGGCCGCCCACTGCTCCGCCACGCGGATGCGCCCGGCGTCCGGCGACACGACCGCGAGGTTGGTCGCGTCCACGCGGGTCCGGACGTAGTCCACGAGCAGCGGCATCGCCCACAGGTGGTCGACCGGGCCGTCGAAGAAGCCCTGCGTCTGCGCCGCGTGCAGGTCGACGCTCATCACGCGGTCGGCGCCGGCCGTCTTGAACAGGTCGGCCATCAGACGGGCCGAGATCGGCTCGCGGCCGCGGTGCTTCTTGTCCTGACGCGCGTAGCCGTAGAACGGCGCCACCACCGTGATGGTCTTGGCCGACGCACGCTTGAGCGCGTCCACCATGATCAGCTGCTCCATGATCGAGCGGTTGATCGGCATCGCGTGGCTCTGCAGCACGAACGCGTCGGCACCGCGCACGCTCTCGCCGAAGCGCACGTAGATCTCGCCGTTGGCGAAGTCGTAAGCGGTCGTGGGGACCAGCTCGACGCCCAGCTCACGGGCCACGTCGTCGGCGAGCTCGGGGTGCGCGCGCCCGGAGATGAGGACCAGCCGCTTCTCCCCGTCGCGGGTGACGATGCCCGTCATGGTGTCTCAGTGCCCTTCTGTCGGTTCGGCGGCCCGTTCGCGACCGTCGCCGAGCGCGGCGGCCGCGGCCTCGGCCGCCGCCGTGCCCGCCCGACGACGGAAGATCCACCCGTCGATGATGCGCTGCGGCGCCTGGCTGACCCCGAGCGCGCCCGGCGGGACGTCGCGCCGGATCACGCTCCCGGCCCCGGTGTACGCGCCGTCGCCGATGCTCACCGGCGCCACGAGCACGTTGTCCGAGCCGACGCGCACGTGGTCGCCGACGGTCGAGGTCGACTTCGTCACCCCGTCGTAGTTGGCGAAGATGGTGCCCGCCCCGACGTTGCTGTGCTCCCCGACGACCGCGTCGCCCACGTACGACAGGTGCGGCACCTTCGAGTGGGCCCCGATGCGGGCGTTCTTCGTCTCGACGTAGGCGCCGATCTTCCCGTCGGCACCGAGGTCGGTGCCCGGCCGCAGGAACGAGAACGGCCCCACGACGGCGCCCGGCCCGATCCGCGACGACGAGCCGTGGGTACGCACCACCTGCGCGCCGGCCTCGACGACGACGTCGGTCAGCGTGGTGTCCGGCCCCACCACGGCCCCCGCGGCGACCGTCGTCCGGCCGTGCAGCTGCGTGCCCGGCAGGAGCGTGACGTCCGGCTCCAGCTCGACGTCGACGTCGACCCACGTCGTGGCCGGGTCGACGACGGTGACGCCCGCGAGCATCCAGTCGGTGAGCAGGCGGCGGTTCAGCTCCGCCCGCAGGTCGGCGAGCTGGGCACGGTCGTTGATCCCCGCCACCACCACCGGGTCGTCGACGAGGACCGCCCGCACGGCGCCCCCCTCGGACCGGGCGATCGCCACGACGTCGGTGAGGTAGACCTCCCCCTGCGCGTTGCTGCGGCCGAGCCGCAGGAGGGCGCCGCGCAGGACGGCGGCGTCGAAGACGTAGACCGACGAGTTGACCTCGGTGATCTCGAGCTCGGCGGGATCGGCGTCCTTGTGCTCGACGATCCGTGCGACCTGGCCCGTGCCCGGGTCGCGCACGATCCGCCCGTAGCCCGTCGGGTCGTCGACCTGGGTGGTCAGCACCGTCACCACGTTCCCGGCCGCGACGTGCGCGTCCAGCAGCTCCGCGAGCGTGCCGCCGTCGAGCAGGGGCACGTCGCCGGCGACGACGACGACCGGGCCCTCGACCTGACCGTCGGTGGCGCCCGTCGCCCCGCCGCTGCGCGCGAGGTCCGCGTGCGCGGCGCCGTCGAGCACCGCGAGCGCGCAGCGGACCGCCCGGCCCGTGCCCGGGATCTCGTCCTGGTCCGCGACGAGCACCGACGGCAGGATCTCGCGGGCGTGGGCGGCGACGCGGTCCCGGTCGTGGCGGACGACGACGCACACGCGCTCCGGCTCGAGGTCCGTGGCCGCGGCCAGCGCATGCCCGAGGAGCGACCGGCCCGCCATCGTGTGCAGCACCTTCGGTGTCGCGGACCGCATCCGGGTCCCTTCACCTGCGGCGAGGACGACGACTGCGGCGGGGCGGGCAGTGGTCAACGCGAACTCCCATGGGTCGGCTGGACTGCCCTCCGCTGCCGGCAGGTGCGTGGCGGGCGGCGGGCGCGCGGTCGTGGAGCGCGGGGCCACTCTACAGTCGCGGCGCGATGCCCCGGCGGGGACGAACGGGCCGGGGCGCTCCGCCCCCAGGATTCGAACCTGGACCGCAAGGCTCCAAAGGCCTGCGTGCTGCCGTTACACCAGGGCGGACCGACGCGGCACGCGGGACGCCGCGCCCGACGGTCGCCCAGTCTGCCAGCCCCGCACGGCATGATGGACGGGTGAGCTCCTCCTCCAAGCGGCCCGCGCGCGCGCGCATGACGGCGTCGCAGCGCCGGGAGCAGCTCCTCGACGTCTCGCGCAAGCTCTTCGCCGAGAAGGGGTTCGACGGCACGAGCGTCGAGGAGATCGCCGCCCGCGCCCAGGTGTCCAAGCCCGTCGTCTACGAGCACTTCGGCGGCAAGGAGGGCATCTACGCCGTCGTCGTGGACCGCGAGACCACCGCCCTGACGCAGGCCCTCATCGGCGCCCTGGAGCAGGGCGGGCACCCGCAGATGCTGGTCGAGCGCACCGCCCTGGCCCTGCTCGACTACATCGAATCCTCGACCGACGGGTTCCGGATCCTCGTCCGCGACTCCCCCGTCGCGCAGGCCACCGGGACGTTCTCCAGCCTCATCGGGGACGTCGCCATGCAGGTCGAGCACCTGCTCGCCGAGCAGTTCACCAAGCGCGGCCTCGACCCCCGCACGGCCCCGATCTACGCGCAGATGCTCGTCGGGATGGTCGCCCTCACCGGACAGTACTGGCTGGACGCGCGCAACCCCCGCAAGGACGAGGTCGCCGCGCACCTGGTCAACCTCGCCTGGAACGGCCTGTCGGGCCTCCAGAAGCGCCCGCACCTCGGCCGGGAGGGCGGCGCGTGATCGACGAGGTCGACCGGATCGTCGAGGCCTGGCACCGCGAGCGCCCCGACCTCGACGTGGCCCCGCTGTCGGTGCTCTCGCGCGTGACCCGGCTGGCCCGGCACCTCGACCTGGCCCGCCGCACGGCGTTCGCCCGCCACCAGCTGGAGGTCTGGGAGTTCGACGTGCTGTCCGCGCTCCGCCGGTCCGGTGAGCCGTACCAGCTCTCGCCCGGCACGCTCGTCGCCCAGACCCTCGTCACGAGCGGGACGATGACGAACCGGATCGACCGGCTCGCCGAGCGGGGTCTCGTCGAGCGGCTGCCCGCCCCCGGCGACCGGCGCGGGGTGCTCGTCCGCCTCGCCCCCGAGGGCCGCGACCGCGTCGACGCCGCGATGGAGGACCTGCTCCGCGTCGAGCGCGAGCTCCTCGGTGGCCTCTCCCCCGACGACCACCGCGCGCTCGCCGACCTGCTGCGGCTCGTCGTCGCCCCGTTCGAGGCC
>JAEWQZ010000383.1 GCA_023460255.1 Actinomycetes bacterium | reverse complement strand
CGACGAGGCCGGGCTCGCCGACCGGCTGCTCGGCGTGTCGGAGGTGTTCCCGCCCGCCGTCCGCGGGCACGACGGGTTCCGCGCCGAGCTGCGCGCGCAGGTCGCCGACCTCCTGACCGTCGTCCCGGCGTAGCCGGGGAGGGTCGCGCGCTCAGGGCGCGCGGACGAACCCCTCGTGCCGGACCGACCAGTCGTCGGGCAGGCCGGGAGCCGACGGCGAGCCCTGCCAGCCACCGACCATGAGGGCGACGGCGTGCAGGAGGGCGCCGTTGCCGGACAGGTAGACCGGGAGGCTGGGGATCTGGCGGTTGTGGCCGTTGGCCAGGGAGGTGTTCTTGGGGGTGTCGGTGAGCAGGAGGTCGACGGCCTGCCCGGGCCGCCCGAGCCGTGCGGCGGTCATCGCGAGCGCCGCGAAGTCCCACCCCCACGTCGAGGCCCAGTCCCAGTCGGCGAGGACCCCGTCGAGCGTCGCCGCGACGACGCGGTGGTCGAGGTACCCGGTGTCGGGCACGACGCCCAGGCCGTAGACCATCGACGGGTGGTCCTCACGCAGGGTCCAGGGCTCGACACCGACCGCCGCGTAGCGACCCTGCACCACCGCCGGCCGGGTGAGCCCGGCACGGACCTCGTCCCACAGCGGCTCGGGGGGCAGGCCCGCGCGGCGTCGCCAGTCCTGCGCGACGCCCAGCGCCCATACCCAGTAGGCGAGCTCGAACGGCGGGTCGACGACCCGGTCACGCAGGTGCGCGTACGACTCCTGGGCCGGCACCAGCGGGGGTCCGAGGTGGTGGTGCCCGTCGGGTCCGGGCTCGGCGACGGCGGCCATGAACCGGGCCGTCTCGTCGACGAGGTGCGCGTAGCGCCGCACGACGCCGTCGGCGTCGTCCCCGCCGCGCACGGCCGCGAGCCGCAGCAGCTCGGCGAGGTGGATGACGTGCGGCTGCTGCCAGAGGAGGAAGGGGCCGACGTGGCTGGGGCTCTCCCGCGCGTCGGGCCCCACCTGCTTGGGCCAGCGGGCGCCGTCGTAGCCCTGACGGGCGGCCGTCGCCCGGGCCGACGCGAGGGCCTTGTCGTAGAAGCCCATGCTCCGCTCGAGGAGGTCCGGGCGGCCCCACAGCGCGAAGTGCGCGCCGTGCCACAGGTGCGTCTCCAGGTGGAACCTGCCCCGCCAGCTGTTGCACGTCAGGCCGGTCTCTTGCGGGGGCAGGCTGCCGGCGCAGTTCACCGCGGTCAGGTACTGCGAGAGGACGACGCGCCGCTCGAGCTCCAGGGCGCGCGGGTCCGACGTCCCGCCGAGGTCGAGCGCGGCGCCCCGCTCCCAGAAGGCCGGCCAGTGGGCACGGGTCGCCGCGAGGCACTGGACGGGGTCCGGCAGGTCCGCGGGCACCGTCCCGCCCGCCCCGGCCGACCGGCGGCCGACGCGGACGAAGGCGACGACGAGCTCCAGGCCGTCCCGGCGCATCGGCACGAGGACCTCGTGCGGGCCGACCTGCGTGACGGGCGTGCCCTCGGGCACCCGCACGAGGACCCGGTAGGTGGGGTCGGTCGACCCGTCGAAGTGCCTGTCGACGACGGCACCGCCCGGAGCGGGCCGGACCACCGTCGTGTGCGCGTCCGGGCGGGTCCAGTCGGCGGCGTCGGCCCAGGCCTGGGAGCCGTAGGGGAACGCGAGCCGGACGGCCAGGTGCTCGGCACCGCCGGCGGGCGCGCCGACCCGCCAGGCGATGGCGTCGAGCTCGGGGTGGCACCCGGTGGTCACCTCGAGGCGCAGCCCGCCGAGCGTGAACTCGCTGGTCACGACTCCGTGCCAGAGGCTCAGGCGCTGCTTGACGTCGGTGGGCAGGCCCTGCACGGGTCGTCCGTCGACGCCGACGAGCCCGATCCTGCCGAGGTCGAGGCGGTGGGGGTTGGCGCGCAGCCACGTCGCGTCCTCGCCCATCGAGGAGTCGTCGGGCCCGGTGATCGGTGCGCCGTCGACGTACGGCACCTGCCCGCGTGGCGTGGCGTACGGCCGGCGCTGCCGCTCGAGGAGCTCGTCGGGGTCGACGCCCGGCGGCGGCGGGGAGGTGTGCCACGCCCACTGGGACAGGGTGCCCAGGAGCGTGCCCGCGGACCGGCCCGACGGGTCGGGCACGGGATACCGCTCGGGGAAGGTCTGGAAGCCCGTGGGGTCGACGGTCAGGCACAGCTCGCCGTTCCCGACGGTCAGGGGCGCCTCGGGGTCGATGCCCGCGAGCTCGACTGCGTGTCTGTCCACGACGACGCGGCGGTCCAACGACATGTGAAGCCCCTCAGTGACCGATCAGTACCCGCGGGTCGACGCCCGCCCCTCGAGGGTATGAGGCACCGGGTCGGCCGGGGGGCCGGGCGCGCCGTGGCGATCGCCGGGCTCGTCCCGCACGCCAGGTCCGGCCGTCCCGACAGGTGGCCCGTCCGCTCAGCCTCTGGACCACCACGGACCGGGGCGCCGCCGGCGACCGCCCGAGCCGTCGTCGGCGTCGTCGGCGTCGTCGGCGTCCGGCCCCTCGGGGGCGTCCCCGAGGCCGAGGCCGAACCAGTCGGCCGGAGCGTCCGCGGACGGGGCCGGCGGCGTGTCGGGCGGGGTGGCAACCGGGGGCGCGTGGTGGTTGGTGGGCGGTGGTGCAGCCCAGGGCGCGGGTG
>JAEWQZ010000382.1 GCA_023460255.1 Actinomycetes bacterium | reverse complement strand
AGCTCGGGCCGAACGGGACCGGCGCTCTCCCCGACCACCCGGCCGTCGACCTGCTGCGCCGCCGCCCGCCACGCACCCGCTCCGGCGCCCTGCCCCGCGCCGTCGACGGCGACGACCTCACGGCGATCACCACCGCCGTCGCGGACCTCGACGGCTCCTACCTCGCCGTCCAGGGCCCGCCCGGGACCGGGAAGACGTACACCGGGGCACGGGTCGTCGCGGCGCTGGTGGCCCGCGGGTGGCGGGTCGGCGTCGTGGCGCAGTCGCACGCGGTGGTGGAGAACATGCTGCGCGAGGTGGCGCGCGCCGGCGTCCCGGCCACCGCGATCGGCAAGCGGCGGGACGGGACGCCCGACCCGGACGCCCCCTGGACGTGGGTGCCGCCGACCGGCTTCGGTGGCTTCTACGCCGCGCAGACCGGTGGGTACGTCGTGGGCGGGACCGCCTGGGACGCGACGAACCCCGGCCGCCTCCTGGCGACGCCCCTCGACCTGCTCGTGGTCGACGAGGCCGGGCAGTTCTCCCTCGCGGACACCGTCGCGGTGTCGGGGGCCGCGCGGAACCTCCTGCTCCTCGGCGACCCCCAGCAGCTGCCCCAGGTCACCCAGGGCCGCCACCCCGAGCCCGTGGACACCTCCGCGCTCGGCTGGCTCACCGGCGGCCACGACACCCTGCCGGACCACCTCGGGTACTTCCTCGCACGCACCTGGCGGATGCACCCGGCCCTCGCCAGGGTCGTGTCGCGGCTGTCCTACGAGGACCGGCTCGCCGCGGTGCCGCAGGCCGGCGAGCGTCGCCTCGACGGGGTGGCGCCCGGCGTCGGGCAGGTGCTCGTACCGCACGAGGGCAACGCCGTCGCGTCCGTCGAGGAGGCCGACGAGGTGGTCCGGCAGGTGCGCGGCGTGCTCGGGCGCCTCTGGTCGGACCCCGCGGACGGCGGTGGCGCGGACGACGGTGGCGGCGGTGGCGCGCCCGGCGGGCGACCTGTCACCCAGGCGGACGTCATCGTCGTGGCCCCGTACAACGCGCAGGTCTGGACTGTCCGGCGGGCCCTGGCGGCGGCCGGCCTGGACGAGGTGGAGGTCGGCACCGTCGACCTCTTCCAAGGGCGGCAGGCGGTCGTCGTGGTGGTGTCGATGACGGCGTCGTCGCCGGCGGACGTCCCCCGCGGCATGGAGTTCCTGCTCAGCCGCAACCGCGTGAACGTCGCGATCTCCCGCGCGCAGTGGCGGGCCGTCGTCGTCAGGTCGCCGCTGCTCACCGACCACCTGCCGACGACGCCGCAGGGCCTGGCCGAGCTCGGGGCCTTCCTCGGCGTCTGCGAGGCAGCCGGCTGAGGGGTGCGCGGGACCCTTGCGCCGGGGGCCCGGGTGCGCGGACGATCAAGGCCTCGGCCGCGCCCCTCCGGCGCGGTCACGTCGGCAAGGAGTCAGCAATGGGCATCGGGGACCTCATCGGTAAGGCGAAGGGCATGCTCGACAAGAACGAGGACAAGGTCGAGGACGCCCTGGACACGGTCGCCGACAAGGTCAAGGAGCACACCGGCGACGACGTGGACGCCAAGATCGACACCGCCGTCGAGAAGGCGAAGGACATGATCGGCGACAAGGAGGCCTGAGCGCCGTCACCGGAGCCCCGGCCGACGGTCCCGCGACCGGCCGGCCGGGGCTCCGGTGCGTCCGGGCTCGGGCGCTCAGCCCTCGAACAGCACCTGGCGGACGAGCGCGACGACGTCGTCCTCCCCGACCGTCGTCGCCTCGCGGTGCGCCTGCATCCACAGCGCGGGGCTGCGGATGTCGCCCTCGGCCCGCTCGATGAGGTACGTGCCCCGCGCGCCGTCGTCGGCGAGGGACATGACGTGCCACGTGACGGGCAGGCCCGAGCTCGGGTCGGTGCCGTGCAGCGACAGGACGGTGGCGGCGCCGAGCTGGGCGTGACCGGCGGGACCGGGCTGCGACGGCACCCGGGGGAGCAGGCCCTGCGTCATGGTCCACCTCCTGGGCGGCCACCTCGGCGAGCGCCGGAGGCGCTCCGTTGCAGGATGAGACGGCAGTGGACCCCGGTCATGACGCCACTTGTCACGACAGAACGGGCACGACGGGGCCCGGGCACCGGCGTCGTGCCGCCCGGGTCGGCTCAGGCGTTGGCGAACGCCGCCAGCCCGAGCGCCACTGACCTGTCGAACAGCAGCTCGCGCTCCGCGGCCGGCAGCGACGCGTCCTTGAAGAGCAGGTCGCTGATCGTGCAGATCGCCAGCGCCTGCTTGCCCTCCTGCGCAGCGACGGCGTACAGGCCCGCGGCCTCCATCTCGACGGCGAGCGTCCCGTGCTTGACGAGGGCCTCGTTCACCGCCGGCCGGTCGGCGTAGAAGATGTCGCTGGAGAGCACGGCACCGACGTAGACGTGCCCGTTCTTGCGCCGGCGCCGCCGACCCGTGCCCTCGGCGGCAGGGGCGGGCTTGCGAGCCTGCCCCGGCCCGACGCCGGCCGCCTCCGCGGCGGCAGCGGTGAGCGCGAACGTCGCCGCGGCGCTGAAGTGGATCTGCGGGATCTTGTTGCCCACGATCGAGGAGTCGGTGTGCGCGGCGTGCGCGATGACCACGTCGCCGACCTCCAGGTGCGGGGCCATGCCGCCGGCCGTCCCGATCCGGATGATCCGCTCCACGCCGTAGAACCGGTACAGCTCGGTGGCGTAGATGCTGATCGACGGGATGCCCATGCCGGACGCGAGCACCGACACCGGGCGCCCGTCGAACGTGCCGGTGTAGCCGAGGATGCCGCGCACCTCGGTGACGAGGCGCGCGTCCTCCAGGACCGTCTCGGCGATGCGCTGCGCCCGGCGCGGGTCCCCGGGCATCAGGACGTCGGGGGCGAGGTCGCCGGGCTCGGCGCCGATGTGCGGAGTGGCCATGCGCCGACCCTAGCCCGACCGGCGCCACGTCGTCGTGGGCGCCGGCCGGGCCGTGGGGTCGCGGCCGCTCAGGAGCGGGTCAGAGGTCGTGCGGCTGCTCGTCCTCGTAGCCGCCGTCCTTGCGCAGGCGCAGGATGGCGAGGGCGAGCCCGCCCCAGACCAGCGTGATGGACAGGACCATGAAGGTGATGGCCAGCGGCGTCATCGGGCGCCTCCCTTCGACGAGGTGAGCTCCAGGGCGTCGGGCGTGAAGCCGTCAGGGCTCCGCCGCCACGGGACGAGCGTGAACAGCGCGGTGAGCGCGACGGCGAGGCCGATCGTGCCCCAGCCGACGACCCGGACGAACGTCTGGTCCGCGTACGTGTTCGGGTCGTACCCGTCGGTGAGGAGGGTGACCAGGCCGGTGACGAGGATGGCGCCGAGGACGAGCGGCATGAGCGCACCGACGTCGAACCGCCACCAGTCGCCCACGGGGAGACCAGGCCGGCCGTTGAGGTGACCCTGCAGCTCACGCAGCCGCCGCAGGATCAGCCCGACGAGCACGGTGGCGACGACCGCGGAGAGCAGCACGCCGACCTCGTTGATGAACTTGTCCGCGACGTCGAGGGTCCACAGCGTCGAGGTCGTCGAGAAGAGCGCGACCGAGACCACCGCGATGCTGCCACCGACGACGAGCGCGCCCTTGCGCGGCGACCAGCCGAGCTTCTCCTGGATCGCCGCCGACGCGACCTGGAGGATCGACAGCAGCGACGTCATGCCGGCGAGGATCAGCGCCGCGAAGAACAGGACGCCGAACACGGACCCACCGGGCATGAGCGACAGGATCTGCGGGAAGGCGATGAACGCCAGACCCACGCCCTGGTAGCTCGTCTCCTCGATCGCGATGCCCTGCTGGAGGGCCATGAAGCCGACCGCGCTGAACACGCCGATGCCCGCGAGCAGCTCGAACGAGGAGTTCGCCAGACCGACGACGAGGCCGCTGCTCGTCAGGTTCGCGCGCCGCTTGAGGTAGGAGGAGTAGGTGATCATGATGCCGAACGCGATGGACATCGAGAAGAACACCTGGGCGTAGGCGGCCATCCACACCTCGGGGTTGGCGAGCTCGGCCCAGTCCGGGGTGAAGAACGCGTTCAGGCCGTCGGCCGCACCCTCGAGGGTGACCGCCCGGACGACGATGACCGCGAAGATCACCACGAGCATCGGGATGAAGATGAGGTTGGCCTTCTCGATCCCGCGCCGCAGACCGAGCGCCAGGATGACGAGGGTCACCACCCAGACCCCCACCAGCGGCCACAGGAGCCCGGGCACGTAGTCGAACGTCATGCCCGAGCCCGGGTCCGCGGCCTGGAGGAACGTCCCGATGAGGAAGCCGCCGGTGTCGTCGCCCCACCGCTGGTCCGCGGCGAAGACCATGTAGCTCGCGGCCCAGGCGATGATCGCCGCGTAGTAGACGGCGATGATGCAGGAGATCGCGACCTGGAACCAGCCCAGGCCCTCGGCCCGCTTGGTGAGCCGCCGGAAGGCGGCCGGCGCGCTGCCGCGGAACCGGTGCCCGATGGAGTAGTCGAGCCACAGGATCGGGATGCCCGCGGTCAGCAGCGCCACGAGGTAGGGGATGAGGAACGCCCCACCGCCGTTGTCGTACGCCGTGCCGGGGAACCGCCAGATGTTCCCGAGGCCCACCGCCGACCCGATGGCGGCGAGGATGAAGCCGGTCTGACCGGACCACTGCTCGCGCGGCGGGGCGCCCGACTCGGGGGCGGAAGCCGTGCCTGTCGTGCCGTCGCTCATGAGGCCTTCCCGGAGGTGAAGGAGGGGTCATGGGCGCCCGACACGGTGACGGACGCCCGGGTGCGCCCGACCATAGCGAGCACACAGGGTCGAGCGCAGCAGTCTGCGCCGGTCGGATCGGTGATCCGCGACGGATCCCGGTGCGCGAGGCGCTGCCGGCGGGGTGATCCGTCGCGCGCGACCGACGTCGCGTCGTCCGTCACGCCGGGCGGAGCCTCTCCCGGGATCGGGCGCGTCAGCCCGCGGCGGAGATCCTCAGGTCCCGCCCCTCGGCCGCCAGCCGGACACCGTCGTCGACCACCGTGACCTCGGTGAGCACCATGCCTTCGGGCAGTCCCGAGATCACGAAGCGCAGGCCCTGCACCTGGCTGGTGATCTCCCCCGGCAGGTCCTCGGCGTCGACCCGGAACCCGCCGAGCTCGAACGCCGTCACGTCCACGACGACCTCGCGCCCCTCGGGCCGGCCCGCCAGCACGACGTCGAGCGGCATGCCGAGCACCTCGGCGGTCGCGAGGAGCTCCGCGTCGCGGACCTCGAGCTCCATGCCGTCGAGCCCCAGCACCGCCGACACGTCGTCGGGCCGTGCCAGCGCCGTCATCTCGGCGGTCTCGGCGACATAGGGGGGCTGGGTCGTCACGCCGTGCACGCGCACGACGACGTCCTCCAGGCGCAGGCCCTCGACCGTCGCCTCCGGGGCGCTCAGGCGCACCGACTCGAGCCGGTCGTCGAGCACCTGGGTGACGAACGGGAAGCCCTCGATCGTCACCTCCGGCTCCTGCGCGACGCCGGGGATGGCGTCCCGGACCTCGGCGGCGATGCGGCCCTCGGCCTGGTTGCGCAGCACCGAGTCGACGACGAACGCCGCGCCGGCGAGCAGGGCGAGGACGACCAGCGTCCCGACGAGCTTGCGCATGGGCCGAGGTTACGGGACGACCTCACCCGCCTCACCCACCCGAGCCTCCGGGGCGCCCGACCCGGCCCGCGCACCTCACCCACCCGAGCCTCCGAGGCGCCCGACCCGACCCCCGCACCTCACCCCCGCACCTCACCCACCCGAGCCCATGGCCGAGGCGCCCGACCGGGCCTACGCTGGAGGTGTCGGACGACGCAGCGAGGCGCACGATGGCCGAGTCGGTGTTCTGGGTGGCACTTCCGATGACCGTCTACGGCCTCCTCGCGGCCACGGTCCCCTCGTCCATCCGCCCACCGGGGCGCCGCGCACGCCTCGCGGCCCGCCTCCGTGCGCTGCTGCACCGTCGGCCTGCGCCGGACGGCGCCGCGACCGAGGAGACCGTCACGGTCCACCCAGGCCCGCCCGACCCGGACGACCCGCTCGCCGTCCTGGCGATCCAGGTGCGGCTCGGCATCCTCGCCGACCACATCCGGGCGTTGGACGCCGACGAGCGGATCTGGGCGCGCGGCCGCAAGCTCGAGGCCGCGCAGGCCGCGTACGACGCGCTCCTGGACGAGGCGTGCCGGCTCGCCGGGATCCCCAGTCACCTGCCGCCGGCGGACGGCCCGGGGTTGCGCCGCCGCACGGAGCCCGACCGGTTCGAGGACGAGCTGGCCCTGGCCGGACGCGGTTGGTCCTGGTAGCCCCGCCCCACCCCACCCCACAGAGTGGAACGAAACGAGGGTCCAACCCCACCCCACCCCAGAGAGTGGAACGAAACGAGGGTCCAACCCTCCAGAGTGGAACGATCTGCTGGCATTTCGTTCCACTCTGGCCGTGGTGGGGGCGGGCCACTGGCCGAGGTGCGGGGTCGAGCCTGCCGAGGTGCGGGGTCGAGCCTGCAGACGTGAGGAGTCGGCCTAGGAGGCGCGCTCGTCGACGACCCAACCGCGGGGCCGGTCCCACGTCCGCGCGCGTCGGTGTGCCCGCCGCAACCGCTCCTGCCACGCATGCCGACCCTCGACGGTGACGAGGTCCCTGTCGAGGGTCCGGATGACCACAAGTCCCAGTTCCTCGAGCGACTCCTGCCGGACGGCGTCCGACCACCGCTGCTCCGCTCCGGCGTGGTGGGCGCCGTCGTACTCGCCCACCAACCCGACGCCGTCGTCGAGCAGGTCCACCCGACCGACGAAACGTCCGCGAAGGTCCCGGACGACGGCGTTGCAGCGTGGCCTGGGCAACCGTGCGCGCATCCACAGGAGCCGCATCATCGACTCGCGAGGCGACTCGACACGGTCATCCGACAGCTGCAGCGCGCGTCGCGCCCGCGCCGTCCCCACCCAGCCCGGTCGAGCTGCGACGAGTGCGCCGAGCGGTTCGGCCGACACGAGCCCCAGGGAGCGCAGTCGGTCGAGCGCAACGACAGCCGGCGTCGTGGTCCACAGACGGGCAAGGTCGAAGGCGGTACGCAGTGGGCTCGTCACCGGCACGCCGTCCACCGTCATCACGTCACCGGCCGCGATGTCGCTGCGGAAGAGTCGGACGCCCCGCTGCGGTCGCAGGCGGCCGGGGCGGGAGGTGCAGACGAGCACCGGGAGCTCGACCCTCGAGCGCACATCCATCTCCGGCAGCCGGCCGTCGAACACGAGGAGGCCGTCGGCCCGCCCCACGCGCCGCCGTTCGTGGAGCCGGGCTGCCGCCCACCCCCCGACGACGAACCCGGGCGGTAGGCCCGACGCAATGACGGCGACCCGCGTGTCCAGCTCGTCGAGTGGTGTCGTGGCAGGGACGTAGACACCGTGACGGACCCGGACGTACCCGGGACCGTTCAGCTGCCAGCGGCTGACTCCGACCATCGCCGCCCGGGACGGTGTCACGGAGGCGACGCGGGTGCCCATGTGGGCAAGCGTCGGCGTCCGCGAACCGTGGTTGTCGACGGGCCCGTCACGCCTGTGGACAGGCCGACAATCCTGGTCCGCCAGCGCAGCGGAACGTCCGCAGATGCGCCCTCACCCCGCCCCGCCCACCCCACAGAGTGGAACGAAACGAGGGTCCAACCCTCCAGAGTGGAACGATCCGCTGCCATTTCGTTCCACTCTGGGCGACAGGGCATCGGGGCGCGGGCGTCGGGCGTGTGGGGGCGCGGGCGTCGGGCGTGTGGGGGCGCGGGTCAGGCGCGGACGGTGAGCGTGCTCGCGCCGTCCGGCGTCCGACGCACCTCGATCCGCTCGGCGATCGCCTGCTTCATCGCGTCGACGTGCGAGACGACGCCCACCACCCGGCCGCCGTCGCGCAGCCGCCCCAGCTCGGCGAGCACGACGTCGAGCGTGTCGCCGTCGAGCGACCCGAAGCCCTCGTCGACGAACAACGTCCCGAGGTCCGTGCCGCCCGCCTCGGCGGTGACCACGTCGGCGAGACCGAGGGCCAGGCTCAGCGCGAAGTAGAACGTCTCCCCGCCGGACAGGGTGCGCGGGTCCCGCTCCCGCTCGGTGTGGTGGTCGACGACCTTCAGCGCGAGGCCGAGCTTGCGCCCACCCCCGCCCTCCCGCTCGTCGCTGCGCAGCAGCTCGTACCGGCCCGACGACATCGTCGCCAGCCGCCCGTTCGCCGCAGCCACCACGTCCTCGAAGCGCCGCGCCAGCACGTAGCTGCCCAGCGAGAGCTGGCGCGCGTTGTCCCCGCTGCTCGCCCCGACGACGTTCGCCATGCGCACCACCGGCGCCGCCGCCTCGCGCGCGGCGCCCAGCGCTGCCGCCGCCTGCCCCACCTCGTCCGCAG
>JAEWQZ010000381.1 GCA_023460255.1 Actinomycetes bacterium | reverse complement strand
TCTGGATACCCCGGGGGGTATGTGGAGTGCCAGGGTAACCGTCTCCGGCAGGGCGGGCATTCCCGATCGGGCAATACCCAGGGGGGTATGCTGGTCCGACGCTCGACAGAGAGGAGCGCGCCGTGCGCCAGACGTCGCCGCTCGCCGACCGAGGTACCGCGACGCCGCGCCGCCTCCTCGTCGGCGTCGTCGTCGCGCCGTCGATCGTCCTGCTCACCGTGCCTGCGGCCGGTGGGTGGTCCGGCGCGCCCGGCGCCTGGATCGCCGTCGTCGCCCTCATGGCCGTCCTCGGTGCGGCGACGCTCGCCACGTACGTCCCGGCGCCCGGCCAGAGATTCCGGGACGCCGTCGGGTGCTCTCCGTGCGCGGCCATGTCGGCGCTCGCCATCGGCGCCGCCGTGCTCCTGGTCACGATGCGGCCGCACGACGTCGCCATGGCCGTTCTCGGGCTCGCCGTCGCGGGTGTCGCCCTCGGGCGTCGCCGACTCGACGCCGCTGAGACGTGCCCGGCCTTCTGAGCCGTCGACTTACACGTTTCGGTGACCCCGCCGCACCCCGCGCGCCCGCTTCCATGAGGGGTCGTGCGCAGGCCTGCGGGCGCGGCGTCGCTCCCGCCGACGACTGCCTGCGCGCCGAAGGAGTGGTCATGAGAACAGCACGACGCGTCCGGTCGCTCGGCGCCGGCGTGATCGGGGTCGCGCTCGTCGCGGCAGCCCTCGCCGCCGGCCCGGCGGCGGCCGCCCCGCCCGACCGGGGCACCGGCACCGGCTACCTGCACACGCAGGGCAGCCGGATCGTCGACGCCACCGGCGCGGAGGTCCGGCTCACCGGAATCAACTGGTTCGGCATGGAGACGGACAACAAGACGTTCCACGGCCTGTGGGCGTCGGTCCCGTGGACCGAGCAGCTGGACCACATGGCCGAGCTCGGCTTCAACACCCTGCGCATCCCGTACGCCGGTGACGCGCTGAAGCCCGGAGCCCAGGCCACCAGCATCAACTCCGCCGTCAACCCCGACCTGCTCGGCCTGAGCCCGCTGGAGATCCTCGACAAGGTCGTCGACCGTGCGGGCGACCTGGGCATGCGCGTGATCCTCGACCGGCACCGCCCGTCCGCGGCCGGCCAGACCCCGCTCTGGTACACGGCGACGGTCTCCGAGGCGAGCATGATCGCCGACTGGCAGCTGCTCGCCGAGCGGTACGCCGGCAACCCGACGGTGATCGGCGCCGACCTGTTCAACGAGCCGCACGCCGAGGGCACCGAGCCGAACGCGACCGGCGCCTGCTGGGGCTGCGGCGACCCGGCCCGCGACTGGCGCCTGGCCGCCGAGCGGATCGGGAACGCGATCCACCAGGTCAACCCCGACTGGCTGATCATCGTCGAGGGCGTCAGCTGCCTGTCCGGCGGCACGCCCAACGCCTGGGACTCCATCCCGGACGACCCGATGGCGTGCACCTGGTGGGGCGGGAACCTCGCCGGGGCGAAGGACGCCCCGGTGCGCCTCCAGCGCGCGAACCGCCTCGTCTACTCCGCGCACGACTACGGCCTGTCCGTCTACGACCGGCAGCCCTGGTTCGACACGTCCCGCAACCCGGACTTCCCGGCGAACCTGCCGGCCGTGTGGGACCACTTCTGGGGATACCTGCAGACCGAGGACATCGCACCGGTGCTCGTGGGGGAGTTCGGCAGCACGCTGCGCGACCCGCAGGACGCGCAGTGGCTGACCGCGCTCATGGACTACATGGACGCCAAGGGCACCTCGTTCACGTACTGGTCATGGAACCCGAACTCCGGCGACACCGGCGGCATCGTCGGCGACGACTGGTCGACCGTGAACCAGCAGAAGTACGCGATCCTGTCCGGCTCGCTCATCCCACCGGTGGCGGGGCCGACGGACCCGGGCGACCCCGGTGACCCGGGTGACCCCGGTGACCCCGGTGACCCCGGTGACCCGGGCGACCCGGGCGACCCGGGCGACCCGACCGGCGCGTGCACCGTCGCCGTCGCCGTCACGAATGCCTGGCCCACGGGGTACCAGGGCGCCGTGACCGTGACGAACACGGGCTCCGCCGCCGTCTCCCCGTGGCAGCTCACCTTCACGGTGCCCGCCGGCGTGTCCATCGGGAACGGCTGGAACGGCACCTTCACGCAGTCCGGTGCCACGGTGTCGGTCGCCGCGCCGGCGTGGTCGCCGTCCCTGGCCCCCGGCGCCTCGGTGACCGTCGGGTTCGTCGCCGCCGGCCCGTCGTCGCCGGCCCCGGGCGGGGGCACGCTCAACGGGGTGGCCTGCGGCTGAGCGTCGCCCGGGCCGGTCCACGCGGGGGCCGTCGACCTCGGTCGGCGGCCCCCGCAGCTGGTGCGCGAGAGCCCTCAGGAACAGGCCCAGACGAGCCGATACACCACGTGAGGGACGAAAGGGCAAACCCGCTGCGAGGCGGGGACGCAAAGCCACGGGACCCACGAGGTCAGCCGGGCCGCCGAACGAAGGACGACAGATGGACCACCCGACCGAGATCACCCACCCGAAGTTCCGCATGTGGCTCCCGTCCGACGGTGTGGTCCGGCTCGTCTGGTCCCCGCCCGTCCCCTCGGGGCTCGAGGACTCGATCGCGACCATCGAGGCGATGATCGAGCTCACCGGCGACCGACCTGCCCCGCTGCTCGTGGACGTGCGGCAGGCGGGTCCACAGGACCGCGCCGGCCGTCTGGAGTTCATCCGCCGTCACGAGGTCGTGTCCGCGGTCGCCATCGTGGTGGGGACCCCCCTCAGCCGGATGATGGGCAACTTCTTCATCAACGTGAACAAGCCGAAGGCGCCGACGCGGCTGTTCGACGACGAGGCCACGGCCCTCGCCTGGCTCAAGGACTTCCTGGAGTGACCAGACCACCACCGGGAGCGGTGGGCGTCCCGGCGGGCGAGCCGTCGGACGTCCCGGACCTGGAGCGTCGGCTCACGGAGGTCGTCGAGGTCATCGAGGAGCTCGCCGCGCTGCGCTTCGACGCGCGTGCCACCGTCGGTCCGGACGGCGACATCGTCGATGCCGTGGCGGCCGGCGTGAACGCCCTCGGCGAGGAGCTCGCGGCGTCCTACCGGGAGATCGAGCGCCGGGTCGCCGACCGGACCGCCGAGCTCGCGATCGCCACCCGGGAGCTGCGGCGCAGGGCGCTGCACGACGACCTGACGGGCCTGCCGAACCGCACGGTCTTCTGGGACCGGCTCACCCACCGGCTCAGCCTCGCCGACCGGCGCGGCGCGCCCTTCGCCGTCCTGTTCCTCGACCTCGACGCCTTCAAGTCGGTCAACGACACCTGGGGGCACGCCGCCGGGGACCAGCTGCTCATCGATGTGGCCCACCGCATCACCGGCAAGCTGAGGGCCGGCGACACCGCCGCGCGCGTCGGCGGCGACGAGTTCGTCGTCCTGCTCGACGAGGTGGCTACGGGTGAGGCGGCCCTGGCCGTGGCGCGCCGCCTCAACGAGGCGCTGCATGCACCGTATGACCTCGCGGGCCACCGGTACGTCTCGACGAGCAGCATCGGCGTCGCGATGGGCCCGGCAGGCATGACGACGCCCGACGCCATGGTGGCCGCGGCGGACGCTGCGATGTACGACGCGAAGCGCAGGGGGCGAGGGCTGTGCGTCCTCTACGGCGAGGACCTGCACGGCCCCGTGCGGTTCGCCGAGCTCGAGGCCTCCGGGCTGCGGTCAGGCCTCGACCTCGGTGACCATCCGACGTGGCGGCGGCCGAGCCACGACGTCGCACCAGCGTGAGCGCGGCTGGTGCGACGTCGCGGCGCGCGGTCAGGCGATCGTCGCCGGTGCGCTGACGTCCTGGCGAGCGTCGTGCAGCAGGTCGCCGTTCGCGTCCACCGGGACGAGCGTCGCCGTGAAGACGATCGGCGAGCCGGGCTGGTGCGCGAAGTTCGCGCCGACCGAGTACGAGGCGCCCGGCTCGAACGCCAGGACGTACGGGTCGACGTAGGCGTCGGG
>JAEWQZ010000380.1 GCA_023460255.1 Actinomycetes bacterium | reverse complement strand
GTGGAGGTGGCGGGAATCGAACCCGCGTCCGACGGCAGTGAACCAGGGCTTCTCCGGGCGCAGTCTGCTGCGCTTTTCTCGGCCCCCGCGATCACGCAGACATGTCGCGGACGGGCCCAGTCACCTGAGTGTCCCCGTAGCCCCGGTGACGAGGGCTACGAGCAGTGGCTCTCTAGATGACGCCAGGAACCGAGTCGAGAGCTGTCTCGGGCTGACGGACTTCGAAGCCTCGCTCAGGCGGCGAGGGCGAAGTCGGTGCGCTTGGAATCGGCACCTATTGGTTTGCTGGGAGCGTTGACGAGATGACCCAGCATCCTCGGCCCGCTTCACCTGGATCGACGACCATCGTCGAAACCGATCACCCCCTGTGCAGTTGTCAAGCGCCCGACGCCGGTCTCCCGGCCCAGGGCACCCTCCAGCCTACGTCACAACGGTGCGAGGCCCCCATGCCATTCCCGCTGCGGGGCACCGCCTGGTGCTCCGTCGAGGCGGCGAGCAGACCCGGACGTCACCAGGTTCCGCCGCCACCCCCGCCGACGCCGCCGCCCCCGCCACCGCCGCTGAACCCGGACCCGCCGGACGACCCGGACGAGCTCGGCGGGGGAGCCGTCAGCGCGCTCGTCGCCGTCGACGTGAACGACGCGAGCTCCTGGCCCAGCGTCCCCGCGGTCGCCCAGAAGGGTGCGTACCCGGTGAACGGCCCGGCGAACCACGTCGGCTCGGCCAGGGCCCGGCCCTGCGCGGCGAGCTGCGCGAACAGGTGCGCCCAGCGTTCGGTCAGCCCGAACGCGACGGCGAACGGCAGGTACCGCGAGAACAGGTCCTCGCCCTCCTCGAAGCGCAGCTGGTTCGCCTCCGCGGTGGCGAGGTAGTGCCGGAAGCCCTCGGTCTGTGCCAGGACCGCCGTCCCGTCGGCCGTGCGGGCCGGTGCCGCCTTGGTCAGCGCGAGCCAGAGGATGCCGAGCACGACGACCGGGACGCCGACGAGCCCGGCGTGCGTCCGGATCGCCAGCAGAACCGTCGCCGCGACGCCCCCGACGAGCAGGAGCGCCCCCGACGCGCCCCACGCCGCGCGGGCTGCCTTCGGGTTCTTCCGGAACCAGCCCTGGGCCGTCACGTCCGCGTAGAGCGCCTCCTGGACGCGCGCCATGGACGTGGAGAACGTCGTGCGCAGGTCCGAGAGCCGTACGGCCGGCTTGCCGTCGAACAGCTCGGTGAGCAGCAGGTCCTCGTAGGCGTTGAGGTCCGACATGGGTGCCGGCAGCCGGTCGAGCTGCCAGTCGCCCTCGTCGCTGCCGTCCGTGGACGGCACGCGCCAGATCCGCAGGTGGCCGCGCACGGCCAGGTCGATGAGCGTGGCCGTCACGTCGTGCGGGTGGGCGACCTCGTCGATCAGGGTGCCCAGCTGGCCCGCGCGCAGGCCGGCGGGCGGGGTGAACTGCACGGTCACCGGGCCGCGCTGCCGGGCGCCGATCGTGGCCGCCTGCGTCGTCGTCGGGGCAAGGCCCGGCGTCAGGCCGAGGTACTGCTCGTCGCGGCCCGTGCGCCGGGCGCGGTAGAGCACGAGCGCGCCGCCGCCGAGCGCGACGGCGGCCGCCGCGCCCCCGGTCGCCGGCGTGACGGCGAAAGCGCGGTCGAACGCCCACCGCTCCTGGAGGATCGGCTCGGCATCCGGGAAGGTCCCCGCCGGGTACGCGATGGCCAGCGTGAGCGGCGTGTACGGGTCGACCCGGCCGGTGGCGAAGGAGGCCACCCGGCCGCCGCTCGTCGCCGTGCAGGCGTCGCGGCCGTCGTCGTAGCAGGCGACCTCGAGCACCTCCCCGGGGGCGATGACGTCGATCGAGACGTCTTCGACGGGGATGTCCCAGTGGGTGAGGATGTCCACGTACAGCTCGTCGTCGGCCAGCTCGCCGTCCGGGAACGGGTACGCGGCCGGGTTCACCCAGCCCTCGACGTCGAACGAGATGCGGTAGGTGTGCTCCCCGGTGATCGTGACGTCCTCGTCGCCGATCCGGTACGCCGTCTCGGTGACCCCGCTGCCGAGGAGCTCCTCGGTGCTCACGGCGTCCGGGGCGGTGCTGCTCCTGGCCCGGAAGTCGGTGATCCGGTAGACGCGGTCCTGCTCGTCGTCGTACCGCTCCTTGACCACCCACTTCAGGTACGGGCCGTGGTTCGGGCGGACCCCGAAGTCGACGGTGAGGTCGAGGTCGACGCGGGCGCGCCCGTCGTCGTCGAACGAGATGGTCATCGCGTACTCGGTGATGACGTCCTCGGCGTCGCTCGCGGCCGCGGGCGACGCGACCGCCAGGGCTGCACCCGCCAGGGCGACCCCGACGGCGCCGCGCACCAGCGCCCGGCTCACCGCTGCCTCCGCAGGCTCATCGCGGCCTGCGCCTCGCGGGTCGCCTGCTGCTCGCGCAGCGTGTGGCGCTTGTCGTACTCCTTCTTGCCGCGGGCGAGTGCGATCTCCACCTTCACCCGACCGTCGACGAAGTACAGCGCGAGCGGCACGATCGTGCGGCCCTTCGCCTGGACCTCGCGCGCCAGCTCCTCGATCTCGCGGGCGTGCAGGAGGAGCTTCCGCTTGCGGCGCGGCGTGTGGTTGGTCCACGTGCCCTCGGTGTACTCGGGGATGTGCACGCCCTCGAGCCACGCCTCGCCGCGGTCCACGCTGACGAACCCGTCCACCAGGGAGGCGCGCCCGAGGCGCAGCGTCTTGACCTCCGTACCGGTCAGGACGATGCCTGCCTCGAAGGTGTCCTCGATGTGGTAGTCGTGCCGCGCCTTGCGGTTGGACGCGACCACCTTGCGTCCGCTCTCCCGTGCCATGGGCCCCAGGCTAGGGGAGGTCCGACGCCGGTCCCGCCAGGATTCCTCCGGGCTACTTCGCGATGAGCGGCCACGGGTCGACCGTCGACCCGTTCACGTACACCTCGAAGTGCAGGTGGCAGCCCGCGGACGTACCGGTGTTCCCGGAGTAGCCGATCAGCTGGCCCTGGGTGACGTTCTGCCCGGACCTCACGGAGAAGCTGGACATGTGGTTGTAGCTCGACATGAGCGACCTCCCCTTCCAGTAGCCGTGGTTGATCATCACCTGGTTGCCGTAGCCGCCCCGGGCCTTCGCCCACTGGACGGTGCCGGCGGCGCCCGCGTACAGGCGCGTGCCGCAGTAGGTGCGCAGGTCCGTGCCGTAGTGCATGCGCCGGTAGCCGAGCACCGGGTGCAGACGCATGCCGTAGTCGGACGTCTTGTAGATGGGGTTGATGGACGTCGGGTTGATGAACGGCTGGTCCGCCGTCGACCCGACGGGGTTCTGCCCGGCCGCCCGACGAGCCGCCTCCTGCTGACGGATCACCTCCGCGAGGTCGGCCGCGAGCTGCGCGGCCTGCTTCTCCGCCTCGCGGAGCTGGGCCTCCAGCGCGGCCTTCTGCGTCTCGATCCACGCCTTCTTCTCGGCGGCCTCCGCGCGCAGCGCATCGAGCTCGGCTCGGCGCTCGGCGGCGGCCTGCCGGACCACCTCGGCCTCGGCGACCTTGACCTCGACCTCGGCCTTGAGCTCGGCGATCTCCTCGCGGATCGCCGCCTGGCGCACCTGGCGGTTGCGGTTGGCGGCCTGGATCTGCTCGAGCTCGCGCAGGGCGTGGGTCTGCGTGCGCAGCGCCGTGGCCGCCAGCTCGGACTGCTCGACGAACTCCTCCGTGGACCGGGCGTCGAGCACCGCCGCGAACGACGACGTGGCCACGTCGCCCCGGTAGGCCTCGCGGGCCATCCGCCCGATGGCGACGCGGATCGCGTCGGCGCGCTCGTTGTCGGCGGCGATGTCCGCGGTGATCTGCTGCTCGAGGGCCTCCGCGGCGGCGAGCCGCTGGTTGACGATGTCCAGGGCGCGCTGGAGCCGGGCGAGCTCGGCCTCGGCGGCGTCGAGCTGGGCCTGCGCCACCGGGATGGCGGCGTCGATGCCGGCGAGCTCGGCGGCCGCGTCGATGAGCGCTGTCTGCGTCCCCTCGAGCTCCGCCTCCAGGCGCTCGCGGGCCGCCTCGGCGGCCTCCGCCCGCGCCTCGGCCGCGGCCCGTCGGTCGTCCCAGACGTCGGCGGTCGCGCCGCTCCCGGCGAGCACGCCGAGCGTTCCCGTGAGCACGACGGCGAGGAGCGCGGCGACGGGGTTGCGCAGACGCGGACGGGACGGGCTCATGGTCCTCACACCTTCGTGTATCGACTCAGGGTGACCACGCTTGAGATCGCCGCGAGCCCGATGGCCACGGCGACGAGGGCCGGCGCGACGAGCCACACGGCGTCAGCCTCGATGAACGACACGAACTGGATGGATCCCGCGAGCCAGTCCTCCACGAGGTACTTCACGCCGAACCACAGCCCGCCCACCGCGAGCCCCGCGCCGATCGTCGCCGCGATCGCGCCCTCGAGCATGAACGGCAGCTGGATGAAGAGGTTGGAGGCGCCGACGAGGCGCATGATGCCCGTCTCGCGCCGCCGGCTCAGGGCGGACAGCCGGATCGTCGTCGTGATGAGCAGCACTGCTGCGAGCAGCATGACGGCGGCGAGACCGACGGAGACGAGGCTCGCGCGGTTGAGCATGAGGATGAGCGGCTCGAGCAGCTCGCGGTCGTCGCGCACGTCCTCCACGCCCGTGCGGCCCTCGAACATCTCCGAGACCACCGCGTACTGCTCGGGGTCGACGAGGGCGACGCGGAACGACGCCTGCATCTGGTCCACCGTGACGCTGGCGAAGGTGGAGTCGTCCGCGTACCGCTCGGAGAATGCCTCGAACGCCTCCTCCTTCGTCTCGAAGTACACGCGCTCGACGTACGGGGCCAGGCCCTCGCCCTCGAGCTCCGTACGGATCCGCTCGATCTCCTCCGGCGTCGCCTCACCGCCCGCGCACGTCGGCACGTCGGAGTCCTCGGGGCACAGGTAGATGGAGACCTCGACGCGGTCGTACCAGTCGTCCTTCATCTCGCCCACCTGGAGCTGGAGCAGCCCGGCGGAGCCGACGAACGTCAGCGAGACGAACGTGACGAGGATGACCGAGACGGTCATCGACAGGTTCCTGCGCAGGCCGTGACCGATCTCGGCGAGGATGAACTGGAGTCTCATCGCGGGCCCCCTACCGGTCCGAGCCGTAGACGCCGCGGGACTGGTCGCGCACGAGCTGGCCGGAGTCGAGCTCGATGACGCGTTTGCGCATCTGGTCGACGATCTCGTCGTCGTGGGTCGCCATGACCACCGTCGTGCCCGTCCTGTTGATCCGGTCGAGCAGGCGCATGATGCCGACCGATGTCGTGGGGTCGAGGTTCCCGGTGGGCTCGTCGGCCAGGAGGATCGACGGCCGGTTGACGAACGCGCGCGCGATCGCGACGCGCTGCTGCTCGCCGCCGGAGAGCTCGTGGGGGAGGCGCTTCTCCTTGCCGCCCAGCCCGACGAGCTCGAGCGTGTCGGGCACCGTCGTGAGGATGTGGTGCCGCGGCTTGCCGATCACCTGGAGCGCGAACGCCACGTTGTCGAACACCGTCTTGGTGGGCAGCAGGCGGAAGTCCTGGAACACCGTGCCGATCTGGCGCCGCAGGTGCGGCACCTTCCACGTCGACAGGGTGGACAGGTCGCGGCCGGCGACCCAGATCCGGCCGGCGGTCGGGCGTTCCTCGCGCAGCACCAGCCGCAGGAACGTGGACTTGCCGGACCCGGAGGCCCCGACGAGGAAGACGAACTCCCCGCGCTCGACCTCGAGGTCGACGCGGTCGAGCGCCGGTCGGGCGCCGCGCGCGTAGACCTTGGTGACGTCGTCGAAGCGGATCAAGCTGTTCCTCGCGGGTCGTGCGGCGACGCCGGGCAGGCGCCGAGAGGGCCCTCGGTGGGGCCACCCTTCTCGTGAGGGTAGGCACGGGGTCGGGTAGGGCCGCCGGGGACACGCCGCCGGTGACCGGCCTCACAGCCGGCGTCCGACGGTGCGGACCGCGCCAACCGGGCGGTACCGGGGCATTCCGGCGGGTGGGGGCGTCGCGGGGTGCCCGACGACGCCGCGGGGTGCCCGACGACGCCGCGGGTCGCCGGGCGGCGTCAGCCCTGCGTCAGCCCTGCGTCAGCTCTGTGCGGCCCGCATCCGCCAGCGGATACCCGCCTCGATGAAGCCGTCGATGTCGCCGTCGAACACCGCCGACGGGTTACCCACCTCGTACTCGGTGCGCAGGTCCTTGACCATCTGGTACGGCTGGAGGACGTAGGAGCGCATCTGGTCACCCCAGCTGGCCTTGATGTCCCCGGCGAGCTCCTTCTTGGCGGCCCGCTCCTCCTCCTGGCGCAGCAGCAGCAGGCGGGACTGGAGGACCCGCAGCGCGGCGGCACGGTTCTGGATCTGGCTCTTCTCGTTCTGCATCGAGACGACGATGCCGGTCGGGATGTGCGTCATCCGCACCGCGGAGTCGGTCGTGTTCACCGACTGCCCGCCGGGGCCGGAGGAGCGGAAGACGTCGACCTTGAGCTCGTTCTCGGGGATGTCGATGTGGTCGGTCTGCTCGATGAGCGGCACGACCTCGACGGCCGCGAACGACGTCTGCCGCCGCCCCTGGTTGTCGAACGGGGAGATCCGCACGAGCCGGTGGGTGCCGGCCTCCACAGAGAGGTTCCCGAACGCGTACGGCACCTTGACCTCGAAGGTCGCGGACTTGATCCCCGCCTCCTCGGCGTGGGAGGTGTCCAGGACGCTGGTGGGGTAGCCGTGCCGCTCGGCCCAGCGCAGGTACATCCGCAGCAGCATCTCCGCGAAGTCCGCGGCGTCGACGCCGCCCGCGCCCGCCCGGATCGTGACGACGGCCTCCCGCGCGTCGTACTCGCCGCTGAGCAGCGTGCGCACCTCGAGCGCGCCGAGGTCCGCGCGCAGGGAGGCGAGCTCGGCCTCCGCGTCGGCGAGGGTGCTGGCCCGCTCGGGGTCGTCCTCCGCGGCGTCCATCGCCATCTCGACGAGGACCTCCAGGTCGTCGAGCCGGCTGCCGAGCGACTGCACGCGCTCGAGCTCGTTCTGCGCGTGGGAGAGGGCGGAGGTGACCTTCTGCGCGGCGTCCTGGTCATCCCAGAGGTCGGGGGCGGCAGCCTGCTCGGAGAGCTCGGCGATGCGCGCGCGCAGCGCCTCCGGGTCGCTCACGGCACTGATGGTGCCGAGCGTCGTGCGCAGGGCGGAGATCTCGGCGGAGAAGTCTGTGGCCACGACCGTCCAGGCTACCGGTCCGCCTGCGCGGGCACCCCACCGGGTTCCCGGACGGCTCCGCGCCCCCAGCCCCGGACGCGTCGCGCGCGTACCTCTGTAGCGCTCATGTGACGACCCCGGAGTCGAGACGGGATTGTGACCAATCCGTGATCGCCCCCTCTGTCGGGCTCCGTGGGAGCGCGACTACAGTGTGGGAGCGCTCCAACGTGGGAGCGCACCCACAGCCACCAAAGGGGATATGGCATGAAGTGGTCTCGAACCCGATCCGCGAAGTTCCTCGCGGTCGGCGCAGCAGCTGCACTCCTCCTCGCCGCTTGTGGCGACGGGGACGAGGAGCCGGGCGGCGGTGAGTCGACCGCCCCCGAGGAGAACGACGAGCCCGTCACCATCACCATCACGACCTTCGGCACGTTCGGCTACGACGACCTGTACGCCGAGTACGAGGAGCTCCACCCGAACGTCACCATCGAGGCGACGAACATCGACACCGGCGGCAACGCCCGGACCGACACGTTCACCAAGATCGCCGCGGGCTCCGGCCTGACCGACATCGTCGCCCTCGAGGAGGGCTGGCTCGGCGCGATCATGGAGGTCTCCGACAACTTCGTCGACCTGCGTGACTACGGCGTCGAGGACCGCAAGTCCGACTGGCTCGAGTGGAAGTACGACCAGGGCACCGACCAGGCCAGCGGCCGCGTCATCGGCATGGGCACGGACATCGGCCCCGAGGGCATCTGCTACCGCCCCGACCTGTTCGCCGAGGCGGGCCTGCCGTCCGAGCGCGGCGAGGTCGCCGAGTACCTCGAGGGCGACTGGGAGCACTTCTTCGACGTCGGCCGCGAGTACAACGAGGCCACCGGCAAGGCGTGGTACGACCACTCCGGCTTCATCTGGAACGGCATCGTCAACCAGATGGACGAGGGCTACTACACCGCTGACGGCGAGCTGAACGTCGAGGACAACGCCGAGATGCGTGAGGCTTTCGACCTCGTCGCCGACGCCGTGGCCGACGGCCTGTCCGCCTCGCAGTCCGCTTGGGACTGGAACGGTGGCCAGTCGTTCGTCGACGGCACCTTCGCCACGTTCGTCTGCCCGGGCTGGATGCTCGGTGTGGTCGAGGGCCAGGTCGAGGCCGGCTCCGAGGCCGCGGGCGTCGACCCGTCGACCGTGACGTGGGACTTCGCCGACGTCTTCCCGGGTGGCGCGGCCAACTGGGGCGGCTCGTTCCTCGCCGTCTCCGAGACCTCCGAGGTCAAGGAGGCCGCTGCGGCCCTGGCCAGCTGGCTGACCGAGCCTGAGCAGCAGCTCAAGGCGTTCGAGGCCGCCGGCGCGTTCCCGAGCACGATCGAGGCCGCCGAGACGCTCGCCGCCGAGGCGACGCCGCGTGCGACGTTCAACGACGCTCCCGCCGGCCAGATCCTTGCCAGCCGGGCGCAGGGCATCCAGGCCCAGTTCAAGGGCCCGGACGACTCCGTGATCCAGGAGAACGTGTTCGGTCCGGCGCTCCAGGCGCTCGACCAGGGCACGGCCGACGGCGACGCGGCCTGGGACCAGGCGATCACCCTGCTCAACGAGCTGGTCGTCAACAACTAGGTCAGGCTCTGTCACGCTGAACGACGGGCCCCCGGGCAAGCACACGGCCCGGGGGCCCGTCGTTCGACAGCCGGAAACGCGACGGGAAACCCCACATGTCCTCCACGCTCGAGCAGAGCCGCGGTGGGACGGCCGTCGGACCGGAGGGCGCCTTCCCTGGCGACCGGCCGGGCCGTACGTGGCGCCAGCGCCTGAGCCGTTTCGACCTCAAGGCTTCGCCGTACATCTACATCTCCCCCTTCTTCCTCCTCTTCGCCCTGGTCGGCCTCTTCCCGCTCGTCTACACGTTCTACGTGGCGCTGCACGACTGGGACCTGCTGTCGGGCAAGGAGGCCTTCGTCGGCCTCGACAACTTCGCCACCGCGCTGGGCGACCAGTTCTTCTGGAACTCGATCCGCAACACGGTGAGCATCTTCCTGCTGTCGACGATCCCCCAGCTCGTCGGGGCGCTGATCATCGCGGCACTGCTGGACCAGCAGATCCGGGCCCGCACCACGTGGCGGATGGGCGTCCTGCTGCCCTACGTCGTCACGCCGGTGGCGGTCGCCCTGATCTTCTCCAGCGTCTTCCGCAACGCCGGTGACGCGAGCCTGGCGAACAACATCGTCGAGATGCTCGGGTTCGACCCGATCGAGTGGAAGCGTGAGCAGCTCCCGAGCCACGTCGCCATCGCCACGATGGTGAACTGGCGCTGGACCGGGTACAACGCCCTGATCCTGCTGTCCGCGATGCAGGCGGTGCCGCGCGACCTCTACGAGGCGGCGGCGATCGACGGCGCCGGACCGGCCCGGCGGTTCTTCTCGGTGACGCTGCCGAACATCCGCCCGACGCTGCTCTTCGTCGTCGTCACCGCGACCGTGTACGGCCTGCAGATCTTCGCCGAGCCGCGGCTGTACGACGTGTCGAACGCCGGCGGCATCGGCGGCGCCGACAGGCAGTTCCAGACCACGGTGCTGTACCTGTGGGAGCTGGCGTTCTTCCGCCGCAACTCCGGCCGCGCGTCGGCGGTGGCGTGGCTGCTGTTCCTGCTCATCGTCAGCATCGGCCTGATCAACTTCTTCGTCTCCAAGCGACTCGTGGCGGGCGAGGGTCCGCAGCTCAGCCGCAAGGAGCGTCGGGCCCTGGCCCGGGCGGCCAAGGACCGGAAGGCGGTGGCCCGATGACGGCCCTCGGCATGAGCCAGCAGGGCGCGCCCCAGGTGGTGCCCGCCCCGGAGCCCGAGCGGGGACGGCGCCGTCGGCGCGGCTCCGTCGGCCTGTACAAGCGGCCCGGGTGGCTCGTCTACACGGTCCTCGGCCTGTCGGTGGCGATCTTCGCCTACCCGCTGTGGTGGTCGTTCGTCGTCGCCAGCGGCACGAACGCCACGCGCGGGCAGACGCTGCCGTTCATCCCCGGCCCGAACTTCATGAAGAACGTCAACGAGGTGCTCGACGCCATCCCGTTCTGGAAGGCGCTCGGCAACAGCCTCATCGTGTCGACGGTCGTCACGATCTCCGTGGTGTCGTTCTCGACGCTGGCGGGCTACGCGTTCGCGAAGCTGAAGTTCAAGGGCCGTGACGGCCTGATGATCTTCGTCATCGCGACCATGGCGATCCCGACGCAGCTGGGCATCATCCCGCTGTTCATGGTGATGCGTGAGCTGGGCTGGGTCGGCGACATCAAGGCGGTCATCGTCCCGATGCTCGTCACGGCGTTCGGTGTGTTCCTCATGCGCCAGTACCTGGCGGGGGTCATCCCGGACGAGCTCATCGAGGCCGCGCGGGTGGACGGCTGCAACCAGATCCGCACGTTCTGGAACGTCGCGGTGCCGGCCGCCCGGCCCGCGATGGCGATCCTCGCGCTGTTCACGTTCATGATGGCGTGGACGGACTTCCTGTGGCCGATGATCGTGCTGAACGCCGGCAACCCGACGCTGCAGACGGCCCTGGCGAACCTCCAGTCGGGCTACTACATCGACTACTCGATCGTGCTGGCCGGTGCCGTGATGGCGACCATCCCGGTGCTGTTCCTGTACATCGCCGCGGGCAAGCAGCTCATCAGCGGCATCATGGCCGGCGCCGTGAAGGGCTAGTCGAGGTCTCGTCCGCCGCCGCCACGATCCGGCGCGGGGCGGTGGCGGTCGAACAGGCGGGGAGGGCTCTCGGGCCCTCCCCGCCGCTTCGTGCCCGGGGCCGTGTCGGTGGGCCTGGCGGACGCGTTCAGTCCGCCCGGGCGCGGGCCGTGACGACGAGCTCGATCCCGTCGGACCACGCAGCTGTGGCAGGTCCGACGAGCGGAACCTGCGCGACGGCGCGCAGCGTGACCCGGGCGGTCCGGCCGTCGTCGGCGGTCGCCTCGACGATCTCGAGGCCGTCGAACCGCCCGGCGGCAGGTGAGGTGCGCAGGTAGTCCTCGACCGCGGCGCGCACTTCGGCGGAGGTGAGGGTGACCGGCGGGCCGTCACCGGGGCCCGCGTAGTACGCGGCCGGGTCGAGGGCGTCCGCGGCCTCCAGGGCGGCGAGGTCGGCGAGGGCGAGCAGGCGCTTGCGCTCCAGGTGCACCGCCGTCGCGGAGACGATCACCGCCACCAGCAGGATCGCGAGCAGCCCGTACGCGAGGGCGAGGACCAGCACCTGGCCGTCGTCGTCGCGGCGACGGCGCAGCCGCGACTGCGCCGGGCGTCCGCTCACTGTGTCGCTCACTGTGTCGCTCACTGTGTCGCTCATGGTGCCGCGACGTAGCTGTCGACGACGGCGGTGGAGGTGGCGCTCACCGGGACCGACAGGGGCACGGCGCCCTGGAGCCACCCCGGGACCCCCGGCAGCGGAACGACGACGGCGACCCGCACGGTCACTGTCGCGCCGGGTTCCAGGCACGCAGGATCGCAGGTGACGACGGTGACGTCGGCCGGGTCGGCGTCGACGCCCTGGTCGGCCAGGGCGAGCCCGACGGTGGCGAGAGCCCGCCGGTCGGCCTCGGCCTCGTCCTGCGCGCTCACGATCGTCCGGGCGGCCTCGCGCGCGGCGCCGTCGACGGCGAACGTCGCCGCCTGGAGGCGGCCGAGGACGAGGACGAGATAGACGACGGGCACGAGCAGCAGCAGGGCGGTGCCGAGGAACTCCACGATCGCGTTGCCCTCGTCACCGCGCGGTCCGCTGCCGCGCGGGCGGGCGGTCACGGCCACTCCCGCACGGCGTGGCCGTCGACGGTGAGCACGCCCCCGGGGCCGAGGAGGCCGACGAGCGGCAGCGGGGCGCTCACCTCGACGCGGACCACGGGGACCCCGTCCACCGTTGTCGCCTCGGCGCGGACGTCCTGCGCGTACCCGGGGGCCAGGGCGGAGGCGACGAGGTCCCGCGTGCGTTCCGCACCCGCCTCGACGGTGCTCCCCTCGAGGGCGGCGTAGCGGGCGCCCTCGGCCGCGCAGTCGACGAGCGTCGCGCGCACGTGCAGTGCGAGGGCGAGCTGGAGCACCGCGGCGAACAGGATCGTCGTGAGGGCGCCGACGAGCACGAAGTCGACGACCGCCGATCCCCGGTCCGCCCCGGAGGGCGGCCGGGCCCGGGGCGATCCGCCGGTCACGCCGTCAGCCGCCGAAGGAACTGACGCGCTCGATCGCCGACGCGAACAGGTCGGTCAGGGCCGGGCCGGCGACGGCCCAGATCGCGATGACCAGCCCGGCGGTCATCAGGGTGACCAGCACCCAGCCGGGGACGTCGCCCCGGTCGTCGGGCTCGGGGCGGATGCGCGGGTGGGGCGGCAGTCGGAGGGCCACTGTGTCTCCTCGGGTGCGGGGCGGGTGCGGGGCGGGTGCGGGGCGGGTGCCCGACGGGTGGTCAGAGCTCGATCCGTAGTGCGGCAAGGCCGGGGAAGACCGCGAACACGACGGTCACGGGGAGCACGAGGAAGACGACGGGCACCATCATCCCGATCTCCTTGCGGCCACCGGTCTCGATGAGCGCCCGGCGGCCGGCCTCGCGCACGTCGGCGGCCTGCGCCCGGAGCACGTCGGACAGGGGCGTGCCGCGCTCGACGGCCACGGCGATGCCCTCGGTGAAGCGTGCGAGCGGCGGCAGACCCGTGCGGTCCGCCAGTCGCTCGAGGGCTGTGCCGAGGGGTGTGCCGGAGCGGGTGTCCGCGACGGCTCGGCGGATCTCGTCAGCGAGGTCGCCGCGGACGGTCCGGCCGACCCGCTCGAGAGCGCCGAGGGCGCCCTCCCCGGCGGCGACGGTGAGCGCCAGCAGCTCGGCGACGGTGGGCAGCTCCGCGAGGATCCGGGCCTCGCGGCGGCGGACCCGGCGGGTGAGGGCGAGGTCGTGCACGACGAGCCCACCGGCGAGCCCGCAGCCGACGACGGCGACTGCGGCGACCTGGTTCAGGC
>JAEWQZ010000379.1 GCA_023460255.1 Actinomycetes bacterium | reverse complement strand
CGTGCGAGCCGTGCCCGCTGTGCCTGGCCGCGACGCTCTGGGCGCGCACCGACCGGCTGGTCTACGCGGCCGACCGGCACGACGCCGAGCGGGCCGGCTTCGACGACCGCCGCTTCCACGCGCTCCTGGGTACCGACCCGGCGACGTGGCCGACGCCGGTGCACCGCCACCCGGTGGCAGGCGCGGCGGCGCCGATGGACGCGTGGCTCGCGCGCGCGGACCGCGTGCACTACTGACCGGCGGTCAGCCCAGTCGCACGACCCGCGCGTCGAGCGCCTCGGCGTCGGCGGCCTCGTGCGTCACGAGGAGCACCGGGCGACCCGCGCAACGCTCGCGGACGATGCCGGTCAGCAGGGCGCGGGCATCCACGTCCAGGCCCTTGAACGGCTCGTCCAGCACGACGAGGTCCGCGTCCGCGACGAGCGCGCGCACGATCGCCACCCGACGACGCTGCCCCCCGGAGAGGTCGCGCACCGGCTTGCCCAGCGCGTCGTCGTCGAGGCCCGCGGCGCGCAGCGCGGGCACGGCGTCGGCGGCCCGGGACCGGTCGAGCACGAGGCGCACGTTGCCCTCCGCCGTGAGCTGGTCGCAGAGGCGGTCCTCCTGGAAGGCCGCCGACACGCGCAGGCCCGCCAGGCCGGTGACCTCGCCGGCGTCGGGCCGCTCGAGCCCGAGGAGGATGCGGGCCACGGTCGTCTTGCCCGACCCGTTCGGCCCCATGAGGGCGACGACGCCCGCGTCGGGCAGGTCGAGGTCGAGGCCGTCGAGCACCACCTGCTCCCCGTAGCGCTTGGCGACGCCGCGCAGCGTGATCACACCCCCACCCCCTCGCGAGCGGGGCCGCTCGTCGGGCGGGCCCGCCCCGCGAGCCGGGCCTCGCCACGGGCCAGGGCGAGCGCGACGAGCCGCTCGCTGGCGAAGCTCACGGCCACGACGACGACCGTCCAGGCGAGCACGTCGGCGTTGGAGAGCAGGAGCTTGCCCTGGTACATGCGCTCGCCGATGCTGCCCTGCGGGAGGCCGATGACCTCGGCCGCGACGCCGGCCTTCCAGGCCAGCCCCACCCCGACGTGGCAGGCCGCCGCGAGGTACGGCAGCACCGCGGGGACGTCCACGGCGACGAGCCGGCGCAGCAGCGGCACCCGGAAGACGGTGGCCATCTCCAGCAGCTGCCTGTCGCGCTGCCGGATCCCCTCGAGCACCGTGCCGTGCACGATCGGCAGCACCATGAGGAAGCTCGTCGTGGCGGCCAGCCAGCGGCTCCCGCCGGGCAGCATCAGCACGAGGATGATGAAGCTCACGACGGGGGCGGCGCGCACCGCCGTCATCGCCGGGGCGAGCAGCTCGTCGATCACCCGCCACGCCGCGGCGGCCGCCGCGGTCAGGCCGCCGACGAGCACCGCGACGCCGAAGCCCAGGGCGATGCGCGCGAGCGAGTGGCCGATGGCGGCCCAGAAGCCCCCGGTGACCACCAGCTCGGTCAGGCGGCGGGCCACCGACACCGGCGAGGCGAGGAGGAAGTCCTGGCCCACGGCCATCGCGGCGACCTGCCACACGCCCAGCCAGAAGGCAAGGACCAGCAGCGAGCGCACCGCCCGCGCCGGTCCCCGCCTCGGTGCCGTCGGTCCCGCGGACCGGGCCCGCTCGGGGCTACTGCTCGAGGTAGAAGTCATCGCCCGGCATCGTCCCACCGACGGCGGCCGGGTCGGCGTCGAACAGCACCTGGAGGTAGCCGGCGAACGTGCTGCGCAGCTCAGCGCCGTCGATGAACGTGATGTGCGACCCCGGGATCGCGGCCTGTGCGATCGGCGCCGCGGGGACGATGCCCGCCTCGGCGATGAGGGTCGCGGCCTCCTCCGGGTTCTCGTTGGTGAACGTCGTCGACGCCTCGTAGTCCGCAAGGAACGCGGCGAGCGCCTGCGGGTGCTCCTGCGCGAAGGCCGTGCGCACGACGACGACGCCGGTCACGAGCTGCGAGCCGTCGTCCACCACCGCGTCCCACTCCTGCGTGAGGTCCAGTGCGGGCTGCACGGCCGGGTTCTGCGTCGTCACCACTGTCGCGAAGGGCTGCGGCAGCATGCCGACTGCGCCGGGGGTCGAGGCGAGCACCGCAGCGACCTCCGTGTGCTCGCTGCGCCACTCGATGGTCAGGTCGTCCGCGGGGTCGACGCCGTTCGCCTCGAGCAGGTAGTTCAGGACGTACTCGGGGGAGGCGCCCTTGCCCGACGCGTAGACGGTGCGGCCGGCGAGGTCGTCGATGCTGTCGACGGTGTCGCCGTTCTCGAGGATGCCCAGCACGCCGAGGGTGTTGATCGCGGCGACCTGGACGGCCGGGCCGTCGTCGGTGAGCGTGCGGTTGTACAGGACCGCTGCGAGGTTCGCCGGGATGAGCGCGACGTCCACCGCGCCCTGGCCGACGAGCGGCACCACCTCGTCGGGCGTGCCGTACATCGTGACCTCGTAGTCCTGCTCGGTCTCGCCGGCCGCGGCGTCGCGCATGAGGTCGACCAGGCCCATCGTCGTCGGGCCCTTGAGGGACGCGACGCGGACCGTGGTGGGCTCCTCGGCGGGGGTGGACGGCTCCGGGGACTCCTGGGCGGCGGTCGCCGACGGCGTGGGGTCGGGCTCGGTGGAGCTGCTGCAGCCGGGCAGGAGCGCCGCGAGGGCGACGGCGGCGGTGGCGGCCAGCGCGCGGGCGGTGCGTGTCACGGGGACCTCCTCGAGGGCTGCGCGCGGACGTCCCGCGCGGGCAGCGGCGTCCGGGCTTGGGCGGCACGTCCGCGGATAACCCCGACCGCGACCGCCGCAATCGACACTAGGGGCCGTGACCGGCACCGACCTCGGACTTCCGTCCCCGGGCCGGAGGTCCCATCCGGGCCTCGCCCCCGCTCGCCTCCTGCCCGCGTCCGTCCCTGCCCGCCTCCTGAGCACGGACCGCCGCTCCTGTGACGGGAGTGACGGGTGAGGCCCGTGGGACATCACATGCGTCCCACGGGCCTCACCCGTCACACGTGCGGCGGTGCGTGCTCGCTCGCGCGAGCGCCGCGGTCGCCGCAGCCGCAGGTCACTCCACGGGCGTCGGGCAGCGGAACGGCGCGTACGTGGTGTGCAGCAGGTCGTGCGCGACGTGGCTGTTCGGCTCGCCGTAGTACTCCTCGTAGAGCCGGAGGATGTCCGGGTTCTCCTGCGACTTGCGGTACTTGGAGAGCTTGTCGATCTCGACGAGCACCCGCTGGCGGGCGGCCATCTCGCCGACGCGGTCGGGCACCGGGTGCCCCGCGCCGTTGATGCAGCCACCCGGGCAGGCCATGACCTCGATGAGGTCGTAGCCGACGTCCTCGCCGCGCGCCATGCGCTCGGCGATGGGGGCGACGTTGTTCAGGCCCGAGATCACGGCGACCTTCACGCTCGTCTCGCCGGCGGTGATCGTCGCCTCCTTGAGGCCCTCGAACCCGCGCACCTCCTCGAAGTCGAGGTCGTCGACCAGCGGGGTGCCGGTGAGCTTCTCGACGGCCATCCGCAGCGCGGCCTCGGCGACACCACCGGAGGCGCCGAAGAGGACGCCCGCGCCGGTGACGCGCTTGTACGGTTCGTCGAAGGCGGCCGGCTCCACGTCCTTGGGCTCGAGGCGGAGCATCTGCACCATCTCGAGGAACTCGGTGGTGGTGAGGACGGCGTCGACGTCGCGGATCTCGTTCGGCGCGAACTCCGGCCGCGCGGCCTCGTACTTCTTCGCCAGGCACGGCACGATCGAGACGACGTAGAGGTCGTCGAGGCTGACGCCCGCCTGCTGCGCGAAGTGGTTCTTCACCGTCGCGCCCATCATCTGCTGGGGCGACTTGCAGCTGGACAGGTGCGGGATGAGCTCGGGGTAGCGACGCTCGACGAGGTTGACCCAGCCCGGGCAGCACGAGGTGAACTGCGGCATCGTGCCGCCCTCGGTGACGCGCCCGAGGAACTCGGTCGTCTCCTCCATGATCGTCAGGTCCGCGGCGAACGAGAAGTCGAAGACCTTGTCGAAGCCGACCTTGCGCATGAGGCCGGCGATGAAGCCCGAGGCATCCTCGACCGACAGGTCGTACTCGCTCGCGATCACCGTGCGCACGGCGGGTGCGACGAAGCCGACGACGAGCTTCTTCGGGTCGTTCATGGCCGTGAAGACGTCGCCGCGCTCGCGCTTGTAGTCGAGCGCGCCGCAGGGGCAGGCGCGCACGCACTGGCCGCAGGAGACGCAGTCGGTCTGGTCGAGGGGGAGCCCGTTGTGGGTGCCCACGGTGAGCCGGCCCTCGCTGAACTGGTACGCCAGGACGCCGACGCCCTCGATCTCCGCGCACGCCGCGACGCAGCGCCCGCAGGAGATGCACTTGTTGTTGTCACGGACGATGAACGGGTGGTCCTCGACGATCGGCGTGTAGGGCCGCACGTGCAGCGTGGGCGCGAACTGCACGCCGTGGTCGGTGGCCTCGTTGCGCAGGGCGCAGTGGTTCTGCTTGGAGCAGCCGCACTCGAGGCAGCGGGCCGCCTCCGCGCGTGCCTGCTCCTCGGTGAGGCCGAGCTCGACCTCGACCATGCTGTCCACGCGGTCGCCCGGGGGCAGCGCGGCCATGACGGCGCGGACCAGACGCGGGATGTTCTCGAACTCCGCCTGCGGCAGCTCCTCGTTGGTACCGCGGGAGCAGCTGTAGTCCTCGTGCGACGGGCGCACGTAGCCGCGGGTGACGAAGTCGTCGAGCGCCTTGGCGGCTCGACGGCCGGCGGCGATCGCCTGGATCACGGTGGCGGGGCCGGTCACGCAGTCGCCGCCGGCGAAGATGTTCATCTCCGACGTCTGCATGGTGTGGCCCTCGATGTCGATGTCGCCCCACTTGTTCAGGCGCACCGGGAGGTCGTTGTAGAGGAAGGTCGTGTCGGTCGTCTGGCCGATGGC
>JAEWQZ010000378.1 GCA_023460255.1 Actinomycetes bacterium | reverse complement strand
ACGCGGCCCCGTACGAGGACCGGTCGTCCGCCGGCAGCGGCGGGCGACCGGTTCCCGCGCCGGCCGGGACCCGGCCGCCGGTGGCCGGCCCGGACGCGCGGTCGCATCACCCGTTCGGCCGTGCCATGCTGCGGTGGGTGTCCGTCGGGGAGGGGATGATGTCAGGCAGCGCGACGCCGGTCCGCCGACGCGCGGCGCTCTCGCCGACGGGGATGACGACCTTCCTCGTCGTCGACGCGATCCTCGTGCTCACCTTCCTCGTCCTGCTCGTCCTCGAGCTGACCGACCGCCCGCCGGGCGACGCGGCCGGCCCGGTGGCGGCCCCGACCCGGTCGGAGCCGACGGAGGAGCCCGAGACGAGCCCGGAGGCCACGGCGCCCACCGCGCCGCCGGAGAACGCCGGGTACACCGAGTTCGTGCTGCCGAGCGGCAACATCTGGTGCTCGATGACCGAGACGTCGGCCACGTGCACCATCCGGTCGTTCACGTTCGACCCGCCCGAGGCACCGCCCGGCTGCACAGGGGTCGTCGGGCCGGTGCTCGTGGTCACCGCCGGCGAGGAGGCCACGATGCCCTGCATCGAGCAGGCGCCTCCCCGGCCCGCCGACGCGCCCACTCTGGAGTACGGGCAGGCCTCGACCATCGGTGAGATGACGTGCCACGCGTCCCGCAACGGCGCCACCTGCCGGCACGACCCGTCGGGCGAGGGGTTCTCCGTCGCCCGCGCGGGCTACACCATCCTCTGAGCGCCCGCCTCTGAGCACCCGCGGACCCGGCCCAGCAGGTCACCAGATCCGCACGCGCTCCTGGGGGTCCAGGTACAGGGCGTCGTCCGGGCGGACGTCGAACGCCTCGTGGAACTCCGGCAGGTTGCGGACCACGCCGTTGCACCGGAACTCGTACGGGGAGTGCGGGTCGGTGGCTATCCGGCGGACGAGCTCCTCGTCCCGCACGACCCCGCGCCAGGCCTGCGCCCAGCCGATGAGCACGCGCTGCACGCCCGTGAGGCCGTCGAGCACCGGCGCCTGGTCCAGCGGGCGGCCCAGCGCGATCCGGTACGCCTGGAGGGCGATGGACAGGCCGCCGAGGTCGCCGATGTTCTCGCCGATGGTCAGTGCACCGTTGACCCGGTGGGAGCCGCCGAGCTGCTCCGGGGAGTACGCGGAGTACTGGTCGACCAGCGCCCGCGTGCGCGCGTCGAACTCGGTGCGGTCGGCCTCGGTCCACCAGTCCGCGAGGCGTCCGGTGCCGTCGTACTTGCTGCCCTGGTCGTCGAAGCCGTGGCCGATCTCGTGGCCGATCACCGCGCCGATCCCGCCGTAGTTCACGGCGTCGTCGGCGTCGGGGTCGAAGAACGGGGGCTGCAGGATGGCCGCGGGGAAGACGATCTCGTTCATCCCCGGGTTGTAGTAGGCGTTGACGGTCTGCGGCGTCATGAACCACTCGTCGCGGTCCACGGGCCGGCCGATCTTGGCGAGCTCGCGGTCCTGCTCGTAGGCGCGCGACCGGCGGACGTTGCCCACGAGGTCGTCGGCGCGGATCTCCAGGCCCGCATACGACTTCCAGCGGTCGGGGTACCCGATCTTCGGGTGGAAGGCCGCGAGCTTGTCCAGGGCCTTGCGACGCGTCTCGTCGCCCATCCAGTCGAGGGCCTCGATCGACGTGCGGTAGGCCTCGACGAGCGTGGCGACGAGGCGGAGCATGTGCGCCTTGTGCTCCGGGGGGAAGTGACGGGCCACGTACTCCTGGCCGACCGCCTCGCCGAGCGCACCCTCGACCAGTGACACCCCGCGCTTCCACCGCTCGCGCAGCTCCTGCGCCCCCGTGAGCGTGCGCCCGTAGAAGTCGAAGTTCGCCCGGACGAGCTCGTCGGTCAGCAGGGGAGCGCGCGCCGTGACGAGGTGGTACCGCAGCCAGGCGCGCCACTGCTCGGCCGGCGCCTCCCGCCACAGCGCGGCCAGCCCCACGACGAAGTCGGGCTCGCGCACGACCACCTTCTCCAGCGCACCCGCCGGGCTGCCGAGCGCCGTCGCCCACCCCCGCCAGTCGAAGCCGGGCGCGCGCTCGACGAGCTCGGCGAGCGTCATCGGGTTGTACGTCAGGTCGGCGTCGCGGTCGCGCACGACGTCCCAGTGGTGGGTGGCGAGGCGAGTCTCGAGGTCGACGACGAGGTCCGCGCGCTCGGTGGCCTCGGCGTCCGGCAGGCCCGACAGCCGCAGCATCCGGGCGACGTGCGGCCGGTACGCCTCGCGGACCTGCGCGTAGGCGTCCTCGCGGTAGTAGGCCTCGTCGGGCAGACCGAGGCCCGACTGGTACAGGTAGACGACGTACTGCTCGGGGTCCTTGGCGTCGTTGTCCACCCAGAACCCGGCCGCCCCCGCGCCACCGGTCCGCTGGAGCCCGCCGAGCACGGCGACGAGCTCCTCGGGGGAGTCCGCCGCCTCGACGGCGGCCAGCTCGTCGGCGATCGGGGCGAGGCCCAGCGCCTCGATCCGCTCCGTGTCCATGAACGACGCGAACAGCGCACCCACCTGGGCCGCCGGCGTGCCCGGCTCCGCGTCGCCCGCGTCGGCCCGCGCCCCGAGCTCGGTGATGATGGCCCGGACCTGCTCCTCGGCGCGGTCGTGCAGCTCGCGCGTGGCCCCGTCCGCCGCGCGGTCCGCGGGGATCTCGAACGTGTCCAGCCAACGGCCGTTGACGTGCCGGAACAGGTCGTCCTGCGGGCGCACGCCGGGGTCGAACGTCGACGTGTCGATGCCGCTGCGCGGGGTGGAGGAGGTCGTCATGGCCCCCAGGTTACGGGGCCATGACGACCTGCTCAGACGATCGTGACGGGGGTGGTCAGGGCGCGGTCCGGCCCGAGCGTGCGCGGCGCGCCGGTGACGCGCAGCGGGGCGCTGAGCGCGAGGTCCGCCGAGGACGAGCCGACGGCGAGGGCCGCCCGGTGAGGGGCGACGGTCCACTCGAGGTCGGTGCCGACCCACGCGAGCCGGTCCGCGGAGACCCGCCAGGTGACCACGCGGGACTGCCCGGGCTCCAGCGCGACGCGCGCGTAGCCGAGCAGGGCCACGGTCGGGCGCGTGACCGGTGCGACGACGTCGTGCAGGTACAGCTGGACGACGTCGTCGCCCGCACGGTCGCCCGTGTTGGACACGCGGACGGAGACCTCGACGGTGCCGTCGGTGGCGACCTCGTCGGCGGAGAGCCGCAGGTCGCCGCGCTCGAACGTCGTGTACGACAGGCCGTGGCCGAACGGGAACACGGGCGTCGGGTCGAGGTTGGTCACGCCGACCTTGCCGGCGAGGCGCACGTGCCGGTACGTCGTCGGCATCATGCCCGCGGAGCGGGGGAACGACAGCGTCGTGCGGCCCGACGGGTTGATGCGTCCGCCGAGGACACCGGCGATCGCGCCGGCGCCCTCCTGACCCGGGAACCACGCCTGCACGATCGCGGCGCACCGCCCGACGGCCCACTCGATCGCGTACGGGCGACCCGTGACCAGCACGAGGACAACGGGTGTGCCGGTCTCCAGGACCGCCTCCACGAGGGCGCGCTGCTCGCCGGGGAGCTCGAGGTCGTCCACGTCGCAGCCCTCGCCGACGGTGCCGCGCCCGAACAGGCCGGCGCGGTCGCCCATCACCAGGACGGCGACGTCGGCGGCAGCGGCCTGTGCGACGGCCTCGGCGAAGCCCTCCCGACCCGGTTCCCGCACGTCGCAGCCGGCGGCGTGGGTGATCTCGGCCTCGGGCAGCTCGCTGCGCAGCGCCTCCAGCACGGTGGTGAGGCGGAGCCCGGGCTCCACGTCGGGGTGGTGCACCTCGACGTGGTTGGTGAACGAGTAGTCGCCCAGGAGCGCTGCGCCGCTGTCGGCGTTCGGCCCGATCAGCGCGACCCGGCGCGCCGCGGCGAGCGGCAGGACGCCGTCGTTCGCGAGCAGGATCACCGACTCCTCGGCGACGCGACGGGCGAGTGCGGCGTGCACCGGCGGGTTGAGGTCGATCGGCTCGTCGCTGGGGTCGGCCGGCTCGTCGAGCAGGCCGAGCTCGGCCTTGAGCTCCAGCACCCGGCGCACCGACCGGTCGATGGCGGCGAGCACCTCGGGGGCCAGGTCGTCGGCCTCGAGCGCCGGGAAGCAGTCGCCGTTCGGCAGCTCGACGTCGAGGCCCGCGAGCAGGGCGCGCTCGGCCGAGGCCCGCTTCGAGTCGCTGACGGCGTGCAGCGTCTCGAGGAAGTTCACGCCGAAGTAGTCGGCGACGACGGTGCCGGTGAAGCCCCACTTCTCCCGCAGGAGGGTGGTGAGCAGCGCGGGGTCGCCGTGCACGGGGATGCCGTCGATCTCGGAGTACGAGGGCATGACGGCGCGGGCGCCGCCCTCGCGCAGGGCCATCTCGAACGGGTAGAGGAGCAGCTCGGTGAGCTCGCGCGGGCCCATGTGCACCGGCCCGAGGTTGCGCCCGCCCTGGGAGGCCGGGTAGGCGACGAAGTGCTTCAGGGTCGCGACGATGCCGGCGGCCTCGAGGCCGCGGACGTACGCGGCCCCGAGCGTGCCGACCAGGTACGGGTCCTCGCCGAAGCACTCCTCGACGCGGCCCCAGCGGGCGTCGGTGACGACGTCCAGCAGCGGGGCGAGGCCCTGGTGGACCTCGAGCGCGCGCATCGACTCGGCGATCACGGAGCCCACGGACTCGATGAGCTCGGGGTCCCAGGTGGCGCCGTAGGCGGGCGGGGAGGGGAAGGTCGTCGCCGTCCACGTCGCGACGCCGGTGAGCACCTCCTCGTGCGCGATGGCGCCCACGCCCGTCTCACGGCGCAGGTCGGCCTGCATCTGGCGCAGCGCGGCGCGCCCCTGGTCGGGCGCGAGCGGACGGGTGCCGTACAGGCGCGTGATGTGGCCGAGCCCGGTCCGCGCGAGCGTGTCCCAGTCGGGGCTCGTCGGCATGTTCTCGTTCTGCGCGGGCGCCACGGCGCCGGTCGTGGAGTCGATGCCGATCCAGGCACCCACGAGCTGGGCGAGCTTGCCCCGCAGGGGCATCTGCGCCAGCAGGGCGTCCACGCGGGCTCGGTCACTGGGAGTCAGGGCCATGAACTGCCTTCCACCTGCGGCTGGGCCGCCGTCCGGGTCGGTCCGTGCGCCACACGCACGAGGGGTGACGCGGCCGAGAGAGCGCTCTCCGGACCGTCGTCCTGGGGACAGACCATACGGGACGGACGGGCCTGTCCGCCACGTGCGCGGCACGCTTCACCCACACCCGTGGGCGGCACAGCTGCAGGGCGCCGCCCGCCGAGAGAGCGCTCTCCGGAATCACCCCCGGACGGCTGTGCCGCAGCGTCGTCGTCTGCCACGATGGACCCCGTGCAGCCGGTGGCGTCCCCGCGGCGTCCCGTGACTCTCGAGACCGTGGCCGCCGCGGCAGGAGTGTCCCGGGCGACGGCATCGCGCGTGCTCAACGGGGTGCCCACCGTGCACGCCTCGGCCGTCGCCGCCGTCCGCCAGGCCGTCGCGGAGCTGGGCTACCGGCCCAACCACGCCGCCCGCTCGCTCGCCCGGGGCCGGCACGACTCCATCGGCCTGATCCTCACCGAGCGCGACCTCGCCGAACTGCCGCACTCGTTCTTCGCGCAGCCCCTGCGCGGGGCCACGGCGGCGGTGACCGGACGGTCGCTGCAGCTCGTGCTGCTGCTGGCCGGGCAGGACGAGGCGTCGCTGCGCCGCTACCTCGACGGCAGCCACGTCGACGGGGCCCTCGTCATCGTCGAGGCGCACAGCACGCACCTGCCGCGCGTCCTGCGCCACAGCGACGTCCCCGTGGTGTACCTGGGTCGTCCGGTGGACTCCGAGCCCGACGTGCACTCCTACGTCGACGTGGACAACTACGGCGGGGCGCGGCTGGCCACCGCCGAGCTCGTCGCGGCGGGCCGCACGGTCATCGGGACGATCGCGGGCCCGCCCGACATGGGCGTCGCCGTCGACCGCCTGGCCGGGTGGCGGGACGTCCTGCGCGAGTCGGGGCTCGACGCCCCGCCTGTGGCGTACGGGGACTTCTCCGCCGACGGCGGCGCCAACGCGATGGCGCGCCTGCTCGCCGCGCAGCCGGACCTGGACGGGGTCGTCGTGGCGTCGGACCTCATGGCCACCGGCGCGCTGAAGGTGCTCTCCGCGAGCGGCCGGCGGGTGCCGGGGGACGTCTCGGTGATCGGCTACGACGACTCGATCCTCGCCCCGACCGCCAACCCCCCGCTGACGTCCGTGCGGCAGCCGCTGGAGGAGATGGGGCGGCTCATGGTGGAGGTCCTCCTCGGGCTCATCGAGGACCCGGGGTCGGGACCGGTCCGCCGGATCCTGCCCGCCCAGCTCACCAGGCGTGAGTCCGTCTGACGGGGTCCCGGCGCGGGTGCGGCAGGATGTGCGCCATGCGCATCCACATCGCCGCCGACCATGCCGGGTTCGAGCTCAAGGCCCACCTCGTCGAGCACCTGCGCGCGGCGGGGCACGACGTCGTCGACCACGGTGCCCCCGCGTACGACCCCCAGGACGACTACCCGGCCGTGTGCTTCGCCGCGGCGGAGGCGGTCGTGGCCGAGCCGGGCAGCCTCGGCATCGTCATCGGCGGCTCGGGCAACGGCGAGCAGATCGCGGCCAACAAGGTCCCCGGCATCCGCGCGGCGCTGGCGTGGAGCACGCAGACCGCCCGGCTCGGGCGCGCGCACAACGACGCGAACGTCGTCGCGGTGGGCGGGCGGCAGCACTCGGTGGACGCCGCTGTGGAGATCGTCGACGCGTTCCTGGCCGAGCCGTTCAGCGGCGACGAGCGCCACCAGCGCCGGATCGACCAGGTCGCCGCGTACGAGTCCGCGCACTGACCAGCCCGCTGCGACGGGCTGCCCGATCCACCCGGGCGGTCACCAGACGAACGAGCACGCGGGCGCGACCGGCCAGCCGAAGCCCACGGCCGCGCCGTGCAGGGTGCCCGGCCGCAGCTCGGTGACGAGCCCCGCGCCCGCCAGCGACGCGAGCGAGACCCCGCCGAGGTACGCGGCGCCCAGCTCGCGGACGTCCAGCGCCAGGTCGGCGGGGTCGTCGGTCCGGTGTGCCTGCGCGCCGTCCGGCCCACCCACGACGCGCCACCGGCCGGCGTTCGCGGGCAGGACGGTGTCGGTCACCTCGAGGACGACGTCCGTCGGGGCCTGGTAGCGGCGGGCCGCAAGCGCGGCGGGCACGTCCAGGACGCGCACCCACAGGTTGTCGCCGAGCAGGGCCTTGCCGGCCCGGACGTCGACGAGCAGGAACCAGAGCGGGTCGTCGACGGCGAGCGCGTCGACCTCGAGGGTCGCCGTCAGGTCCAGGTCGAGCAGCACGCCCCACAGGGCGCGGGCGGTCGCCGCGTCCTGTGCCACCGCCTCGCGGGCGCGCACGACGCCGCGCGGCCCCTCGAACACCCAGTTGTCCTTGCGCCGGAACATCGCGTACCCCCGCGGGGTCCCGTCGGGGTCCTCGACGACGGCGATCCGCAGCGACTCCGCGCCGTCGCGGACGAACTCCGGGTCGGCGAGGAACGCGGTGCGCTGCTGGGGGGTCTCGCGGCTGACCCAGCCGGGCCGGTCGATCCGCGAGTGCACGGCCTCGACGATCGGCGCGTGCCGATCGGGGTCGAGCTTCTCCAGGCGGACGCGCAGGTCGGCGGCGCCCGGCACGTCCCGCAGGGCGGCGCCGCGCTCGAGCGTCAGGCGCAGGTCCGTGGCCGCCATCCCGTAGCCGAAGCGGCCGTAGATCGCGGGCTCGGCCGCCCAGAGGGCCGACAGCGCCTCGCCGCGCTCGAGGCTCTTGGCGAAGTGCTGGTCGATCATGGCCCGCAGCAGGCCGCGGCGCCGGTGCCCGGGATGGACGCCGACCCAGGTCAGGCCCGAGACCGCCGTCCGGGCGCCGGGCACGGGGAACGTGCGGTAGGGGAAGGAGCTGTGCATGGCGACGAGCTCGCCGTCGGCGGCCTCCACGCCGCGGGTCCGCTCCCAGGTCAGCGACGACGGCAGCTCGGCCAGCTTCTCCTCGTCGACCGAGGTGGGGAAGGCCCAGGTGTCGACGGCGAGGACGTCGGCGAGGCGGTCCGGGGTGAGGTCGACGGCGCGGTAGCCGTCCGGGAGCTGTGTCATGGCGACATCGTGCCCGGGCCGGGCGTCGGCGCGCACCGGCTTTCCCGTCTCGTCGCCCCGCGTGCCGGCGACCGCGGGGCTGGCCCGCTCCAGAAGCGGCTCCCGCGTGACACCGACGGGGGATAGCCTCGCCGGGTGACCGCGACGACCGCCGCTGGGTCCGCCCGGGCCCTCCAGGCCCCCCGCGGGCGGTTCCTTGACGTCGTGCGCCGTCGCCGGTTCGCCACCCGGCAGTTCGCCGCCACCGGCGTCCTCGTGGCTCTCACCCTGCTCGGCGGCGTCGGGATGATGCTCGCCGACGACTGGGTGACGCCCGCGAGCACCCTGCTCGTCGTCCTGCTCGGGGTCTTCGTCCTGCGGATGCGCGGCATGGCGGTGCTGTGCACCGTCGTGGTCGGGCAGGTGGTCGTGCTCGAGGTCACGGACGTGGCGAGCTTCCAGCCGGGGGACCACGTCGTGCTCGCGGCCGGGGTCCTGGCGGCCCTCGCGTTCGTGCGCAGCCGCGACCGGCTGGGCCTCCAAGGGGCGGCGAGCGACCTGATGCTCGTCGACCTGCGGGACCGTCTCGTCGCGCACGGGCGGATCCCGGCCCTGCCCGCCCCGTGGCAGGTCGACAGCGTGGTGAGGTCGGCCTACGCGGAGGCGTTCTCGGGCGACTTCGTCGTCGCGGCGCGCAGCGCGTCGGGCCGGCTCCTCGAGATCGTGCTCGTCGACGTCTCGGGCAAGGGCCAGGAGGCCGGCGTGCGCTCCCTGCTCCTGTCCGGGGCCTTCGGCGGGCTGCTCGGCACGATGCCGCCGGAGGAGTTCCTCCCGGCCGCGAACACCTACCTCCTCGCCCAGGACTGGCCGGAGGGCTTTGCCACCGCCGTGCACTTCACGCTCCGGCTCGACACCGGGCGGTTCACCGTCTCGACGGCGGGGCACCCGCCGGCGGTGCACCACCACGCCGGGTCGGGGCTCATCGAGACGCTCGACACGGCGGGCGGGCCGGCGCTGGGTATCGTCGAGGCGCCCGCCTTCGTCGTCCACCGCGGCGTGATCGACCCGGGCGACACGGTGATGCTCTACACGGACGGCCTCGTGGAGACACCCGGCGCCGACGTGGAGCTGGGCATCGACCGGCTGATGGGGGAGGTGGAGCGCCTCGTGGCGACCCGCAGCGGTGGCGCCGACGCGCTGGTCGCGGGTGTGCGGGCCGGTGACACCGACGACCGCGCGCTGATCCTCGTGCACCGCGCCTGACCGGCGGGACGAGGACCGGGACGACGGACGGGCGAGGAGAGCGACGAGGGGCGGAACGGTGGACGACGAGTACGTCGAGGCGGTGCTGGACGTCGCCGAGCGGGTGCCGGCCGGGCGCGCCACGACGTACGGGGCGATCGCCGAGGTGCTCCGGGACCGGCTCGGGCGCGGCGGTCCGCGGATGGTCGGCCAGGCCATGGCCCGCTCGGGCGGTGCGGTGCCGTGGTGGCGGGTCGTGACGGCCGCCGGGGACCCGCCGCGCGCCTACCGCGCCGAGGCGCTGGCCCGCCTGCGCGCCGAGGGGTGCCCGTTGAGCTCGGGCGGTCCCGACGCGCGCGTCGTCCTGCGGCGTGCGCTGTGGTGGCCCGACGACGACCGGCTCAGCGGGGTGGACGAGGTCGCCGGGAGCTGATCACCCCCGTGTCGAAGCCGGCCAGGTGCAGGCCGCCGTGGAACCGGGCGTGCTCGATCTTCAGGCACCTGTCCATGACGACGGTGAGCCCCGCCGCCTCGCCCGTGCGTGCGACGTCCTCGTGCCACGAGCCGAGCTGGAGCCACAGCGTCCTGGCACCCACGGCGAGCGTGTCCTCGAGCACCGACGGCAGGTCGTCGTGGCGCCGGAACACGTCGACGAGGTCGGGGACGACGGGCAGGGCGGACAGCGACGGGTACGCGGGCCGACCCAGGATCTCGTCGGCGCGCGGGTTGACGAAGTACACGTCGTAGGGGGATGACGACAGCAGGTAGGTCGCCACGAAGAAGCTGGCCCGGGCCGGGTTCGCGGAGGCCCCGACGATCGCCACCGTCCGCGTCCGGCGCAGGACGGCGAGGCGCGCGGCGGCGTTCGGCCCCGTCCAGGTGCGCGCGCCGGTGGGCACGGCGGAAGGGGCGGCGGGGACGGCGCAGGCGTCGGCCCCTGCGGCCTCGACGGGGGCGATGAAGCTCACGCGGGCACCTCCTCGACGCGGCGGGACGGGGTGGCGGCCGGGGCCCCCGCCCGGTCGGCCGGCCCGACGGCGGCGGTCAGCGCCTGGTCGAGGTCCCACAGGATGTCCTCGACGTCCTCCAGGCCCACGCTGATCCGCACGAGGTCCTCCGGCACGCCGGCGGCGGCGAGCTGCTCGGCGGAGAGCTGCTGGTGGGTGGTCGACGCCGGGTGGATGACGAGCGTGCGGGCGTCGCCGATGTTCGCCAGGTGGCTGGCGAGCTCCAGCGACTCGATGAATGCCTGCCCGGCGCGGCGGCCGGGGACGTCAGCGGTGCCCCGCACGCCGAAGGCGAAGACGGCCCCGGGCCCCGCCGGCAGGTAGCGGGCGGCCCTGTCGTGGTGCGGGTGGGAGGGCAGGCCCGCCCAGCTGACGTACCCGACGCGGGGGTCCGCCTCGAGCCAGTGCGCGACGACCCGGGCGTTGGCGAGGTGCGCGTCCATCCGGTGCGGCAGCGTCTCGACGCCCTGGAGCAGCTGGAACGCCGCCTGGGGGGACAGCGCCGGCCCGATGTCGCGCAGCTGCTCGCTGCGCAGCTTGGTGCAGAAGCCGTACTCGCCGAAGTTCTCCCACCAGCGCACGCCGCCGTACGACGCCACGGGCTCGGTCATCTGCGGGAACCGCCCGTTGCCCCAGTCGAAGCGCCCGCTGTCCACGACGACGCCGCCCAGGGTGGTCCCGTGGCCGCCCAGGAACTTCGTCGCGGAGTGGATGACGATGTCCGCGCCGTGCTCGATCGGCCGGCACAGGTACGGCGTGGCCAACGTCGCGTCGACGACGAGGGGCACGCCCGCCGCGTGCGCGACCTCGGCGAGGCCGGCGAGGTCGGCGATCTCGCCGGAGGGGTTGGCGATGATCTCGGTGTAGACGACCTTCGTCTCGGGCCTGATCGCCGCGGCGTAGTCGGCGGGGTCCGTGCCGGGCACGAAGGTCGTGGCGACCCCGAAGCGCCGGAGCGTGACGTCGAGCTGGGTGACGGTGCCGCCGTAGAGCGCGGCCGAGGCGACGACGTGGTCGCCGGCGCCGACGAGGGCGGCGAAGGTGATGAACTCCGCGGCCATCCCGGAGGCCGTCGCCACGGCGCCGATGCCGCCTTCCAGCGACGCGATGCGCTCCTCGAGCGCGGCGACCGTCGGGTTGCCGATGCGCGAGTAGACGTTGCCGTACTTCTGCAGCGCGAAGAGCGAGGCCGCGTCGGCGGTGTCGTCGAAGACGAAGCTCGTGGTCTGGTAGATCGGCACGGCGCGGGCCCCCGTGGCGGCGTCGGGCACCCCACCGGCGTGCAGCGCACGGGTGCGGAAGCCCCACTGGCGGTCGGTCATGCGACGTCCTCCTCCTGGCCGTGCGGGTGGTGCGCCGGCGGTCCGGCGGCTGGTGCAGCGGGTGGTGGGGTGGCCGACGCGGCGAGCACGGCGGCGATCCGGCCCACCGATCCGGCATCGGTGAGCGACGTGACGTCCCCGAGCCGCTCGCCCGTCACCAGGTCGGCGAGCAGCCGACGCATGATCTTGCCCGACCGCGTCTTGGGCAGGTCCGGGACGACCACGAGGCGGCCCGGGCGGGCGACCGGTCCGATGACCCGCGCCACGTGGGCCCCGAGCTCCGCGACGATCCCGTCGACCTCGGCGGCGCACCCGGCCCGCACCGCCGAGGGAGCGGTCGTCCCGGGCTGCGCGCCGGCCGGGACGACGAACGCGGCGATCGAGTGGCCGGTGACGTCGTCGGGCACGCCGGTCACCCCGGCCTCGGCGACCCACGGGTGGGAGACCAGCGCCGACTCGATCTCCACGGTGGACAGGCGGTGGCCGGAGACGTTGATCACCTCGTCGACCCGCCCGAGCAGCCACACGTCGCCGTCGTCGTCGACGCGGGCGCCGTCCCCGGCGAGGTACCAGCCCTGGCGCGCGAAGCGGGTCCAGTACGCGTCGCGGTACCGCTCCGGGTCGCCCCAGACGGTCCGCGCCATGCCGGGCCAGGGCCGCTCCACGACGAGCAGGCCGGGCTGCCCCGGACGCGCCGGGGCCCCGTCGTCGTCCACGACGCGCGCGCCGATGCCGGGCAGCGGCCGGGTGGCGGAGCCGGGCTTGCGGGCGCTGACGCCCGGCAGCGGGGCGATCATGGCCGCCCCCGTCTCCGACTGCCACCACGTGTCCACGACGGGTGCGCGCCCGCCGCCGACGTGGTCGTGGAACCACTGCCAGGCGGACGGGTTGATGGCCTCCCCGACGCTGCCGAGCAGGCGGACCGACGACAGGTCGTACTCCGGTGGCGGCCCGTCGGGGAACCGGGTGGCGAGCGTGCGGACCAGGGTCGGCGCCGTGTAGTAGGTGGTGACGCCGTAGCGCTCGATGATCTCGAAGTGCCGCGCGGCGTGCGGGGTCTCGGGGGTGCCCTCGTAGAGCACCTGGGTGACGCCGTTCGCGAGCGGCCCGTACAGCACGTACGTGTGCGCGGTGACCCACGCGAGGTCGGCGGTGCACCAGTACACGTCGTCCGCCCGGGCGTCGAAGCACGCCCAGTGCGTCCAGGCCGCTTGCACGAGGTACCCGCCGGTGGTGTGTACCAGGCCCTTCGGGCGGCCGGTGGTGCCGGAGGTGTAGATGACGAACAGGGGGTGCTCGGCGTCGAACGCCTCGGCCTCGTGGGTGTCCGCGGCGCCACCCAGCGCCTCGTGCCACCAGACGTCCCGCCCGGGCGTCCACGGCACGTCGGGCGTGGCCGTGCCGGTGCGCCGCACCACGAGGACGTGCTCGACGTGGTCCAGTCCGGCGACGGCCTCGTCCGCCGCCTGCTTGGTGGCGACGGCACGGCCTCGCCGCACCTGTCCGTCGGACGTGATGAGGACCTTCGCGCCGAGGTCGGCGAGCCGGAAGCGCAGTGCCTCGGCGGAGAACCCGCCGAAGACGAGGGAGTGCACGGCCCCGATGCGGGCGATCGCCAGGGCGGCGACGACCGTCTCGACGAGCACCGGCAGGTAGACGACGACGCGGTCCCCGGGCCCGACGCCGAGCGCGGTGAGCGCGTTCGCGGCGCGGGCGACCTCGTGCTGGAGCTCGGCGTAGGTGACCGTGCGCCGGTCGCCGGCCTCGCCCTCGAAGTGCAGGGCCACCCGGTCGCCGTGCCCGGCCGCGACGTGCCGGTCCACGCACTGCACGCTCGCGTTGAGCCGTCCGCCGGCGAACCAGGTCGCGCGGGGGACGGTCAGCTCGCCCGGACGGTCCGGGTCGGGGACGGCCGGCGCCCAGGTGTGGGCGGTGTCCCAGGGCCGGGCCCAGTCGAGGCGCTCGGCCGCGGCCGCCCAGAAGGCGACGGGGTCGGCGTCGGCCAGCGCCGTCAGGCGAGCGTGGTCGGCGGGGCCGACGTTCCAGGTGCGCACGCGGTCACCACCGCCGCAGCAGGCGTCGCTCGACGACCCCCACGAGGGCGTCGGTGGTCTTGCCGAGGACGGCGAGCAGGACGATGGCCAGCAGGATCCGGTCGGTGCGGCCGTTGAACTGCGAGTCGTTGAGCAGGAAGCCCAGGCCCATCGAGGAGGCGATGAGCTCGGCGGCGACGAGGAACAGCCACGACTGGGCGAGCGCGAGCCGCAGCCCGGCGACGACGGCGGGAGTGGCGGCCGGCAGCTGCACGCGCAGCAGGAGCGGTGCCCCGCGGAGCCCGAACGCCCGCCCCGCCTCGACCAGGTGGGGGTCCACGTGGCGCAGCGCCGAGGCGACGGTCGTGTACACCGGGAAGAACGCGCCGATGGCGATGAGCGTCACCTTCGAGTCCTCGCCGAACTTCAGCCAGATGAGCAGCAGCGGCACCCAGGCCAGCGACGGCACCGCGCGCAGGGCGCCGAGCGTGCCCGCGAGCAGCGTGTCGGCGAGCCTGGACAGCCCGACGACGGCGCCGAGCGCGAGTCCGACCGCCGAGCCGACGGCGAAGCCGAGCAGCACCCGCTGCACCGAGATCAGGACGTGGGTGGTGAGCTCGCCGCGCTGGGCGAGCTCGACGCCGGCGTCCCACACCGCCAGCGGTGCCGGTAGCTCGAACGGGCCGAAGTAGCCGGTGACCTCGGTGGCCAGGTGCCAGGCGACGAGCAGCACCGCGGGGACCACGGCCATCAGGCCGACGCGCACCCACTGCCGCCCGAGCCTGTCGCGGCGCGGGGGCTCGGTGGCCCCCGGCCCGCGCACCGGCTCGACGCGCGCGGCGTCGGCCCCGTCGACCGGTGCAGCGAGGCGAGGCTGTCCGGGGACGCTGTCGGTCGCCGGCTCCGTGGGCGACGTGACCGTCGGGATCTCGGTGCTCGTCATGGCGGTTCCTTCCGTGGCCGTGCAGGTGGGGGAGCGGCCCGGCCCCCCGCGTGGCGGGCCGGGCAGCGCTGCTCAGTCGCCGATGCGGGACGGGTCGGCCTGCGTCGCGAAGGTGGGGTCGAGGAGCGCGTCCAGCGCCTCGTCGATCTGCTCCTGGCTGGAGACGTCGCCGGAGTCGACGAAGATCGGGCCGACGACCTCGAGCACCGCGCGCTGGGCCTCGCCCGGCACGGGGTCCAGGTCGATGACGGTGCGCTCGAGGATGACCTTCTCGGCGATGGCCAGGTCGATGGCTGCGACGTCGGCGAGGATGGCCGCCGTCTCCTCGGGGTTGGCCAAGGCCCACGCGCGCGCCTTCTCGTAGGCGTCCACGACCGCCTGGACGACGTCCGGGTGCGCGTCGGCGTACTCGTCGCGCACGTTGAGGAAGCCGTAGGTGTTGAAGTCGATGTTGCGGTAGACGAGGCGCGAGCCGGCGTTGAGCTCGGTGTCGGCCATCATCGGGTCGAGGCCCGACCACGCGTCGACGGACCCGTTCTCCAGGGCGACCCGCCCGTCGGCGTGCTGCACGTTCTGCACCTCGACCTCGTCCAGGCCGACGCCGTGCGCCTCGAGCGCCTGGAGCAGGAAGAAGTACGGGTCGGTGCCCTTGGTCGCGGCGATCGAGCGGCCGCGAAGGTCCTCGACGGCCTCGATGTCCGAGTCGGCCGGCACGACGATCGCGGCCCACTCCGGCTGGGTGTAGATCGCGACGGTGCGGATCGGGGACTGGTTGGCGCGGGCGAGCAGGGCGGCGGAGCCGGCGGTGGAGCCGACGTCGATCGCGCTGGCGCGCAGCGCCTCGTTCGCCTTGTTGGACCCGGCGGACTGCGTCCACGTGACCCGCACGCCCTCGAGCTCGGCCTCGAGCCAGCCCTGCTCCTTGATGATCAGGGAGAGCGGGTTGTAGGTCG
>JAEWQZ010000377.1 GCA_023460255.1 Actinomycetes bacterium | reverse complement strand
GGACGCACATCGCGCCTGGGCTCGGGGCTCTGCCCGTCCCGGCGGTGACCTACCGGCACGTCGCTGGGTGGGTGCGCGCGATGACGGAGAAGGGCCTCTCCCCCAAGACGATCGCCAACGTGCACGGACTGCTGTCCGCGGCGATGACGACGGCCGTGCGGCTCGGGTAACGGGCCGACAACCCCTGTGTGGGCGTGGAGCTGGTGAAGTCGGTCGCGACGCGCGACGAGATGACGGTGCTGACGCGGGATGAGGCGTGGAAGCGCGACGCGGATCGGCGCTGGTACGTCGGGCCGCTCAAGACGAAAGCGCTCGGCGGACGGTGTCGCTGCCCGACGACCTGCTCGACGTGCTGCTGCCGCTGGTCGCCGGCAAGGCACCCGACGAGCTGCTGTTCACCAACACCGTCGGCTCGCAGCTCTCGTCATCGCGCTTCTGGACGACGACCTGGACGCCGGCACTCGACGCCGCCCGCAACCCACGCCGGCCGGACGGCTCCCCCGACCCCGACGCTCCGCGGCTGACCCAGCGGCCACGGGTGCACGACCTCCGCCACACGCACGCGTCCTGGATGATCGCCGCCGGCACGGACCTGTTCGTCCTCCAGCGGCGGCTCGGCCACGAGTCGATCACCACGACGACCGAGAAGCACGAGCACCTGCTCCCGGACCAGCAGCGCACCGCCGCGGACGCCGCAGGCCGAGCGATGAGCGGGCTCACACGAGTCAGCGAAGTGCCGGCGGGCTGATCCTCTTGCCGCGATAGGAGGTGCCGCGCTTCGTCAGCGTCCAGCGGGTCCACTGCTTCGCGGAGAGACGCATCGGAAGCGCCGCCTGGAGCCAGGGCACAACCTCCGCAAGGTCCCCGTCGCTGGCATCCGGGATGCTGATGCTCAGACCCATGGACCGCTGCGCCTGCAGGATCAACCTTGTCGAAGACGAGCCGAGCAGCACGCCGGCCGGCGTCTCGAAGTGGCCGAAGCGGGCCGGGTCCTGGCCCGGCCACAGACCCGAGCCTCCGGGCGCAAGCAGTCGGAAGTCGGCTGTGAACCAGAGCCAAACAGGCGCCATCCCCCACGGGTTCGTCGGCAACGGTTCGAGCGACTCGAACAGCGACACCGCGTCGTCGATCTGCTCCGTCGGGACCTCGAAGCGCTTGCCGACGCCTTGTGCCGCCGGAAACGACCGTTCGATCAGCTTGACCGTGCGGCGGTCCGCCCGCAGATTCGGCGTGTCGGGGAGATCGAAGAAGCACAAGACCGGCGCCGGCCGCGTGCACGTGGAGAGAAACGCGGTCCAGGCCGCGAGCGCCTTCCTGGCTGGAACCCGACCGAGCCCGTGAGCACCGCCGCTCGAAATCGGCAGGCCGTCGTACGCCACCGCAGACTCGGCTCGATTCACGGACCTAGCGTGCCCGACACCACCGGGCTCCCGCCCCGCTTCCGACGCCACGTCGCCACGTTCGTCGGGGTCCCCGGCGGTCGTCGTCCCGCTTCGAAGCGACCACCGTGGCCAGCGTCAGTATGCAGTTCTTAGTCACAGCGACTAAAGTCTGCATAGTGAATACCGAGCGAGAGGCTCTCCAGCGCTTCGCACGTGCGCCGATGCGGACCGTCCGCGCGGCCGATCTCAGCGATCTCTACGCACATGCCGGCCCAGAGCTGTCGATCCTCCTGCGACGCGGTGTCGCTCACCGGCTCGCCCACGGGATCTACTGCGCCGTGCCACGAGAGCACGTCGGCAACGCATGGCGTCCGACGATCGAGGCTGCGACTGCCGCGATCGCGACCGCACTGTACGGCGGCGGAGTCCCTGTCCTCACCGGGCTCACCGCTGCGCGCATGCATCGGGCGCTCCCCCGCGCGATCGGTGTCGGCTACGTCGCCGTCCCGACCCAGCGCCGGCCCCTCCGCCTGGCAGATCGCGATGGCGAGGTCCGCTTCGTCATGCGCAGAGTCGGCGAGCTCGATGCCGTCGCGATGGCAACCGAGCTCGGCCAGGTGCTGGTGACGACGCCCGAGCAGACGGTGCTCGACCTCGCGCGCGCGGATCCGCGGGCCGAGGACCTGGACGCCCAGGAGGCGATCGATGCCCTGTGGCCGGAGTGCGACCCGGCCGCGCTCGAAGAGATCGCCGGCCGCCAGCGGATGCGAGCCACCTACGTACGAGTCGCGGCGAACCGATGACGGTCTCCCAGCACGACGAGTGGGCGGCCGTTGCCGAGCGCTTCGGCGTCGAGATGGAACAGGTGCGCCGTGACCACCTCATCTCGCACCTGCTCGGCGCGATCGCCGCGGGACTGCCCTCTGACGACGTCGTCTTCTTCGGGGGCACAGCGCTGTCGCGCACTTACCTGACCGATGCCCGGCTCAGTGAGGACATCGACCTCATCGCGCTCGCTCCCCGCACCGACGTCGCCGCGCAGATCGAAGTCGCCGTGCGGCGGGGCCTCGCCCGCAGCCACGGCCGTCCCACATGGCGCCCCGCCCTGAGCGCGACGTCGGGTAGCCAACCGGCGACAGTTGGCGTCGAAGGGACCGCGAGCATCCAGGTTCAGCTCCTCACCGGCGAGGGCTACCTCTGGCCGACGGAAGTGCGGGACATCGACCAGCGCTACAGCGACGCCCCACCCGCGCGGCTCCGGACGCTGACGGCCGCGGGCTTCGCCGCCACGAAGCTCAGCGCATGGATGGACCGGCGCGCACCCCGTGACCTGTACGACCTCTGGGCGTTGGCCGAACGAGGGCTGATCGACGCCGACGCTCTCGACGTGTTCACTCGCTGCGGTCCGCAGGGCCGGCCGCCCGCGGGCTGGGTGTTCAAGGATGCCCCTGACGAGACCGCGTGGCGTCGCGCACTCGGGCACCAGACGAGGTTGCGAGTCACCGCCGCCGAGGCGCTCGACTCCGTCCGGGCGGCGTGGCGCGTCGCTGCATCGGCGTAGCGCATCGAGGCAATGGCCGACCCGATCCGGGCGTCGGGCAGCGGGCTACTCTGCCGTGCCGAGCCAGGCGAAGAAGTCCTCTGCCGAGAAGACGGACTTTTCGAGCTCCTTGGCCATGCGGGCGGCACGTGGACGGCAAGGTGCGGGCAATGTCGGAGCAGTGCCTATCCCCCAAGACGATCGCCAACGTGCACGAGCTGCTGCCCGCGGCGATGACGACGCGGTCCGGCTCGGCCACCGGCCGCAGCGCCTACGGGCTTGCCGCGGCACCAGACTGGACCACCGACCTGCGAGCGGCGCGGACCGTGAGCAGCACCGCGGTCGCAAGCAGAACAATCGCCACGGCGAGCGACGCCGACTGCCAAGCCGTCCAGGACATGTCGCGCAGTTGCTCCTCGGCGGCATACGCCTCGGCAAGTGTCGCGGCGATGAACCAGCCGCCGGCCGCGACTGCGCCGACCCACGCCGCAATGAGCATCGTCGTGCTCGTCATGCTGCCCCCTCCACCTAATGCGGTCGCCTTGACGTCCGCCGACCTGTCATGGGTTGCACTTCGCTGCGACGGTCGCTGCCCACCCGACGTTCGGACGCCATGTCTCGAGGTTCCAGCTTCCCTTGGCGAAGGTCGTCAGGCGGAAGTCGAAGTGGCACCAGAACTGGTCGCGGAGGTTGTCCCTGTTCATGCCGGTCGGGTACCAGGACTTCGCGTCTTCCCAGGCAGCACCACGCGCGATCGCAGGCGCACCGACGCGGCCCCACCACGACGGGTAGACGAAGTACCTGTTCCCGTACCCGGAGACGAACGACACCGTGACATCGTCGATCAGGGCAATGCCCATCCACGGGTCGGCAACCACGGGGTAGGCGTCGGGATCGGCCACGGCGACGTCCTGTACGACCGTCGTGCCCTCAATTCGGTAGCTGGTCGACACGTCGGCGCCCGTTGCGTCTTTCGCCCACGGTGGGGCGAGACCCGCGACGAAGTTCCCGTCAGGGTCCAGCGCAGTCACCCCGCCGCCGACCTCAGGCACGAGGCGCGTGCCCGGGGGGGAGGGTCAAGGGATATGAGTACTCGTGCGACGCGTCGGGCGACGGGATGACGGTGAGGATCTGGACCGATCCGTCAGCGATCACCTGGACGGCGACGTCGGCGCTGTCGGCACCGCGCCCCTCGAAGACAACCGTCCCGTCTGACACCACGGCGGGATCTACGTCCGACTCCTGCGGGAGGCCGATGGAGACCGTGCGATCAGGACCGTTGCCGGCGCCGGATACCACGATCGGAGCGTTCGGGTCGACGGAGATGACGACGTCGGCCAGCTCGCCCTCGGCGGACAGATCCGCTCCGTGGACAGCGGTGCCTATGACCACACCCTGGTTCTCCGCTACGGCGGCGACAGCCGCCGCCGCGCGATCGACATCTTCGATGTTCGCTGGGCGCCCCGCTGCGGTGATCAGACAGGTAGAGAGCGCGAGCACTGCGGCCACGGCAGCACGCGTCTTGATCATTTCAGGCGCCCTGATGCTTGTTCCACCACGTTCAAGCGTCTCGATCTTGGCACGAGCGCCCGCGCTACACAGGAGAATGGGACCTGCTCGTCGTTCGTCTTGCATCGTGATCCCGCCTGGAAGCCGAGGCGCCGAGCGCACCGCTGGTCGCGACGGCCGTCCGCATGAAGCCCGGAGGTCTGGGCTGCGCCCGGCCACGACCCCGGAAACCCATCGACTCAACGTCGCCGAGGGATGCCCGCCCATCCACCTCGCATGTTGACGCCGTCAACGAGCCCGGACGATCCGGGCCGCCTGGAGCGCGAGGGTTCTCGGCGTTCGTCCAGGTCAGCGCCTCGCACCTCCCGATCCCAACGACTCCAGACAGGTTCGATTCCCGCCACCTCCACTGTGCGACCGCGCTGGTGAAGCGCGGTTGACGGCCGGACCGCAAGGTCCGTGCGAATCGAAGGCCGCCGCCCTGCGGGGTGGCGGCCTTCGTGCGTCCGGCGACGAGCGCACCGCCCCTCCCCGGGCCGGGCCGGCGTGCGGCGGGCTCCGTCAGGCCGACCCGCCCGACCCGCCCAGGCCGCCCAGCCATGCCTGCCAGGCCGGCTGCTCGCGCTCGACGTAGTCCGCGGCATCGGGCGAGAAGAGGTACGCGCTCACGTAGGCCATGGCCCCGGTGTCGCCCATGGCGTGCACGGCCGCCTGCAGAAGGCCGGGCACCGGGGCAGTCAGACGGACCAGCGCATGGCGGTCGCCGACCT
>JAEWQZ010000376.1 GCA_023460255.1 Actinomycetes bacterium | reverse complement strand
GTCGAGGGCGTCCGGGACGCCGCCCGGACGCTGCTCAGCGCGCTGCGCCCCGACGGGGGCGACACGGAGGGCGGCGACGCATCGCACCGTGCCGGGCTGAAGATGGCGACGTCGGCGGTCCTCGTCGTCTTCGAGATCGCCGAGCGGATGGCCGGGGACGGGCCGCGCACCGGCCGGGACGTCCTGTGGACGGCTCCCGAGGAGATCGGCGAGGCACCGAGCAGGCTGCTCGTCGCCCCGCTGGACGTGGCGGGGCTCGTCCGCGGCGGGTTGTTCGCCGGCCGCACGGCGGTGCTGACGTCGGCGACGCTGTCCCTGGGCGGCAGCTTCGTGCCGCTCGCGGTCGCGGTCGGGCTGAGGCCCGGTGAGGAGGTCGCGGGGCGGGACGGTGTGGCGGGCCCGACGCCGGGCGACGCGGCAGGACGCGCGCCGCGTGACGACGAGCAGGACGTCGAGCAGGGCGACGAGCAGGACGTCGAGCACGACGACGAGCACGACGACGATGGGCAGAGCGAGAAGGAGCGCGGCGGGGGCGACGACGAGCACGGCGACGGCGCCGGCCCCCAGGCCTGGCGAGGGCTCGACGTCGGCAGCCCCTTCGACCATGCGCGGCACGGCATCCTGTACGTGGCGCGGCACCTGCCGCCGCCCGGACGGGAGCCCGCCACCGATGCCCAGCTGGACGAGATCGCCGCGCTCGTCGAGGCGGCCGGCGGCGCCACACTCGGCCTGTTCTCGTCACGGCGTGCGGCCGTCGTCGCCGCGGAGGCGATGCGGGAGCGCCTCACGTTCCCCGTGCTGTGCCAGGGGGACGACACGGTGCCCACCCTGGTGCGGCGGTTCCTCGAGGACGATGCGACGTGCCTCTTCGGCACCCTGTCCCTGTGGCAGGGCGTGGACGTGCCCGGCTCGGCCTGCCGCCTCGTCCTCATCGACCGGATCCCGTTCCCGCGCCCCGACGACCCGGTGCGCTCGGCCCGCGCCGAGGCCGTGGCGACATCGGGCGGGAACGGGTTCATGGCGGTCTCCGCGACGCACGCGGCCCTGCTGCTCGCGCAGGGCTCGGGCCGGCTGCTGCGCACGGAGACCGACCGAGGTGTCGTCGCGGTCCTCGATCCGCGCCTGGCGACCGCCCGGTACGGCACGTTCCTCGTCCGCAGCATGCCGCCGTTCTGGCGCACCACCGACCGCGACGTGGCGCTCGCGGCGCTGCGACGGCTGGCCGGGTCGACGGCGAGCGTCGAGGGCTAGGGTCCTCGCAGACGCCGCCACCGGGCGGCCCGGCGAGAGGCTCACATGGAGACGACTGACCGCGGGAAGCAGGGGGGTCCCGAGGACGAGGCGGCCGGCTCGGCGCGCCGCACGACGAAGGTCGCCGTCGTCGGTGCCGGCAGCGTCGGGGCGACGCTGGCCTACGCAGCGCTGATGCGCGGCGCCGCCCGCACCCTGGCGCTGTACGACATCAACGCGGCCAAGGTCGAGGCCGAGGTGCTCGACATCGGCCACGGGATCCAGTTCATGCCGATGGCGGAGATCATCGGGTCCGACGACGTCGCGGTCTGCGCGGACGCGGACGTCGTCGTCGTCACCGCCGGGGCGAAGCAGCACCCGGGGCAGTCCCGCCTGGACCTCGCTGAGGCGACCGTCGGGCTGGTGAAGAAGATCATGCCGAAGCTCGTCGACGTGGCTCCGAACGCCGTCTACCTCATGGTCACCAACCCGGTCGACGTCGTCACGTACGCGGCCCTGAAGGTCTCCGGTCTGCCGGCCGGGCAGGTCTTCGGCTCGGGGACGGTCCTGGACTCCTCGCGCCTGCGGTACCTCCTCGCCCGGCACACCGGCGTCGCGGTGCAGAACATCCACGCCTACATCGCCGGCGAGCACGGCGACACCGAGATCCCGCTGTGGAGCTCGGCGACGATCGGGTCCGTCCCGTTGACGGAGTGGCGGGGGATGACCGGGCCCGACGGGCAGGTCGTCGGGCGGCTGACCGAGGCGGACCGGGAGCGGATCGCGCACGAGGTCGTGACGTCGGCCTACAAGATCATCGAGGGCAAGGGTGCGACCAACTACGCGGTGGGCCTGGCCGGGTCGCGCATCATCGAGGCCGTCCTCGGCGACGAGGGCCGGGTGCTGCCGGTGTCGTCGCTGCTCGATGGTTACCTCGGGATCGACGACGTCTGCCTGTCCGTCCCGTCGATCGTCGGACGGGAGGGCGTGCGTCAGCGTTTGGAGATCCGGATGTCCGTCGAGGAGCTGACGGGGCTGCGCCGCTCGGCGGACGCCCTCCGTGGCGTCGCACGGTCGCTGGGCCTCTGACCGGAGAACGAGTCGCAGGGGCGGTGTCCACTGGCCGCCGCCCCTGCGCCTCGTGTTGGGGGTTGCGGGTCAGAGGCTGCGCAGGACGGCGACGACCCGGCCCAGGACCACTGCGTCGTCGGCCGCGATGGGCTGGTACGCGGGGTTGTGGGGGAGGAGCCAGACGCGGCCCTCGGCGCGGCGCAGCGTCTTGACGGTCGCCTCGCCGTCGAGCATGGCCGCGACGATCTCGCCGTTCTCGGCGACGGGCTGGCGGCGGACGACCACCCAGTCGCCGTCGCAGATCGCGGCGTCGACCATCGAGTCCCCGCTGACCCGCAGCAGGAACAGCTCGCCCTCGCCCACGAGCTGGCGCGGCAGGGGGAAGACGTCCTCGACGACCTGCTCCGCGAGGATCGGGCCACCAGCGGCGATCCGGCCGACCAGGGGGACGTAGGCGGGGGTCGGCGTCGCGTCGTCCGTACCGAGGTGCTCCTCGCCGAAGGCGAGCGGCCCCGCCGTCCGGGAGTCGTCGGGGTGGCGGACCTCGATCGCGCGCGGCCGGTTCGGGTCGCGGCGCAGGTAGCCCTTGCGCTCGAGCACCGTGAGCTGGTGCTTGACCGACGACGGGCTGGTCAGGCCGACCGCCTCGCCGATCTCGCGCATGCTCGGCGGGTAGCCGC
>JAEWQZ010000375.1 GCA_023460255.1 Actinomycetes bacterium | reverse complement strand
CTCAGTCGTAGAGCGCGTCGAGCCCGTGCCAGTCGAACACGTGCCGGCGCGTGGCGAGCAGGCTCCTGTCCACCGGGTCCGCGGGGTCGAACCCCGCGGACCAGGGCGCCGGCTCCGGGTGCTCCCCGTCGCCCATCACCTCCGGCGCGGGCGGGCCGAGCGTCGCCTCGACATGCCTGCGCCACGCGTCCGGCACCGGCGTCGCCACGTCCAGCGGGGCGTGCGCCGCGATGGCCAGCAGGTGCGTCCAGATCCTCGGCACCACCTGCACGATCGCGTACCCGCCGCCGCCCAGCGCGAGCCACCGGCCCCCGGCCACCTCGTGCGCCAGGTCGTGCACGGCCAGGGCGGCCGTCCGCAGGCCGTCGACCGACACCTCGAGGTTCGTCAGCGGGTCCATGGCGTGCGCGTCGCAGCCGTGCTGGCTCACCACCAGCTCCGGCGCGAACGCCCGTACCACCGGCAGGGCCACCGTCGTCACGGCGCGCAGCCACCCCGCGTCCCCCGTCCCGGCCGGCAGCGCGACGTTGACGGCGCCGCCCTGCGCCTGCGGACCGCCGACGTCGGCGGGGTGCCCCGTGCCGGGGAAGAGGGTCGTCCCGCTCTCGTGCACGGACACCGTCAGCACCCGGGGGTCGTCCCAGAACGCGCGCTCCACGCCGTCGCCGTGGTGCGCGTCGAGGTCCAGGTAGGCGACCCGGCGCGCCCCGTGGGCGAGGACCGCACGGATCGCGGCCACCGCGTCGTTGTAGACGCAGAACCCCGACGCGCGGTCGGGCATCGCGTGGTGCATGCCACCGGCGAGGTTGACCGCGTGCGCGGCGTCGCCCCGCCAGACCGCGAGCGCCGACTCCACGGACCCGGTGACCAGGCGCGCCGCGGCGTGGTGCATGCCGGGGAACACCGGGTCGTCCTCGGTGCCGAGCCCGCGCGCCTCGTCTGGCACGCCCAGCTCGCCGGCCCGCCGCACGGCCGCGACGTACTCGGGGGTGTGCGCGGTGCACAGGAGCTCGTCGTCGGCGGGCTCCGCGCCGACCACCTCGACCCCGGGCAGCGCGAGCACGCCCAGCTGCTCGGCCAGGCGCACCGTGAGGTCGAGCCGCACCGGCGTCATCGGGTGCCGCACGCCGAAGTCGTAGCCGAGCAGCGCGGGTGACCACACCACGCGCAGACGGGCCGGCCCGCCTCCTGGCACTGGCGGCATGACGGCACGGTAACCGCTCCCGGCGGCGGGAGGCCCGTCCGGTCCGCGCGCTGTGCCAGAGTTGGACGGCTGACCCCGGGAGGTGCGATGGAGGTCCCCCGACCGTTCGCCGCGGTCCGGGAGATGGTGGACGAGGCGGCGCGGCGCTCCCCTGCGCGGCTCACCCTCACCGCCTTCGCCGGCATCATCGCCGTGTTCACCGGGCTCCTGTCGCTGCCCGCCGCGACGGCCGACGGGCACCACGCCCCCTTCGTGGACGCCCTGTTCACCGCGACGTCGGCGGTCTGCATCACGGGCCTGACGGTTGTCGACACGGGCACCTACTGGTCGACGTTCGGGCAGACGGTGATCATCGTCGGCATCTGGATCGGCGGCCTCGGGGTGATGACGCTCGCGTCGATCCTCGGCATGGCCGTCTCGCGCCGCATCGGCCTGACGCAGCGGCTCCTCACGGCGGGCGAGGTCGGCAGCCGGGGGCTCGGCGAGGTCGGCTCGCTGATCAGGATCGTGGTCATCACGTCCCTGACCATCCAGGGGGGCATCGCGGCGCTGCTCATCCCCCGCTTCCTCGCGCTCGAGGAGTACGCCGGCCGGGCCGGGGAGGCGGTGTGGCACGGGGTCTTCTACGCGATCTCGGCGTTCAACAACGCGGGCTTCGTGCCGACCGCCGAGGGGATGGTCCCCTACGTCGGCGACTGGCTCGTGTGCCTGCCGATCGCCCTCGGCGTGTTCATCGGCTCGCTGGGCTTCCCGGTGATCTTCAACCTGGCGCGGCGCCGGTGGCACCTGCGCGCACTGACGCTGCACAGCAAGCTCACCATCGCGACCTCACTCGCGCTCCTCGGCGTCACAGCAGTGCTCATCGGGGCGATGGAGTGGGGCAACCCTGGGACGGTGGGTGGGCTCGAGGGCGACGACAAGGTCCTGGCGACCATCTTCGCCGCGGTGATGCCCCGGTCCGGCGGGTTCAGCACGTTCGACGTCAACGCGATGCACGAGGGCAGCTGGCTGCTGCTCGACGCGACCATGTTCATCGGCGGCGGCAGCGCCTCGACCGCGGGCGGCATCAAGGTGACGACGTTCGCCGTCCTCATCCTCGCGATCATCTCCGAGGCGCGGGGCGACCGGGACATGGAGGCCTTCGGGCGGCGCGTCCCCCGCGAGGCCCTGCGCCTGGCGGTCGCGGTGGCGCTCGTCGGGTTCGCGCTCGTGTTCGTCGCGACGTTGCTGGTGCTGGAGATCACCGGCCTGACGCTGGACGTCGTGCTGTTCGAGTCGATCTCAGCGTTCGCCACCGTCGGGCTGAGCACGGGCATCACCCCCGACCTGCCCGACGCCGCGAAGTACGTCCTGTCCGGGCTGATGTTCGCCGGCCGGACGGGCACGATTACCGTGGCAGCGGCGCTCGCCCTGCGCGACCGGCGCCGGGTGATCCGCTACCCCGAGGAGAGGCCGATCATTGGCTGACGTCGCCCCCCGCCCTGCCCCGACGGCGCCGTTCGCGGGCCGTCCGCCCAAGGCCGAGAAGAACGAGACGCGCAGCTCGGGCACGCTCGTCATCGGCCTGGGCCGCTTCGGCTCGTCCATCGCGCTCACCCTCGAGCGCCTCGGGCACGACGTGCTGGCCGCCGAGCGGTCGCCCGACGTCGTCTCCCAGTTCACGGGCCGCTTCCCGCTGGTCGAGGCGGACTGCACGAACCCGGAGGCCCTCGTCCAGCTGGGCGTGCAGGACTTCCCGGTGGCGGTGGTCGGCGTCGGCACCTCGCTCGAGGCGAGCGTGCTCATCGCGGGCAACCTCGTCGACCTGGACGTCCCGCAGATCTGGGCGAAGGCCGTCTCGCCCGAGCACTCCCGGATCCTGCGGCGCATCGGCGTGCACCACGTGGTGCTGCCCGAGGCGGACGCCGGCAACCGGGTCGCGCACCTGGTCAGCGGCAAGCTGCTCGACTACATCGAGGTCGAGGACGACTTCACGATCGTCAAGATGCGCCCGCCGCGCGAGCTCCAGGGCTTCACGATCGGCCAGTCGCAGATCCGCAAGCGCTACGGGGTCACCGTCATCGGCGTGAAGCCGCCCGGCGAGGACTTCGTCTACGCGACGGACGAGACGCGGATCTCGGCCAACGACATCCTCATCGTGTCGGGACTCGCCAACCTGCTCGAGCGATTCGCCGCGCGCCCCTGACGGCACGCGGGGATCACCTGTGGGCGGGCAGGTCCCGGTCGAGCGGGTCACGCCGGTCGAGCGGGTCGGCCAGCGGGAACCGCCGGTCGAGCGGGTCGCGCCGCTCGAGCGGCTCCCGGTCCCCCAGGGGCGCGCGCCGGTCGAGCGGGTCGTGACCGCCCGGCACCGACGCCGCCGGGCGC
>JAEWQZ010000374.1 GCA_023460255.1 Actinomycetes bacterium | reverse complement strand
AGGACCGGTACCTGATGATCGTCGAGGCGATCGGCTCCCAGGGTCGCTACTTCCGCTCCTTCACGGCGACCAGCCTGAGTGGCTCCTGGACGCCGCAGGCCGCCACCGAGTCCAACCCGTTCGCGGGCAAGGCCAACAGCGGCGCCACCTGGACCAACGACATCAGCCACGGCGAGCTGCTGCGGGTGAACGCCGACCAGACGATGACGGTCGACCCCTGCAACCTCCAGCTGCTCTACCAGGGCCGCAGCCCGAGCTCCGGCGGTGACTACGGCCTGCTGCCGTACCGCCCGGGTCTGCTGACGCTGCAGCGCTAGGACCGGACGGGGCTGGGGCCCGGTCGCCGCCGGGCCCCAGCCCGACCACGCCCACACGACCGACGACGGAGGATCCATGAGACGAACACTCGCCCGTGTCGCGCTGGCCGCGACGATCACTGCCGGGGCCCTGATCTCGACAGCCGGGCTCAGCCCCGCCGTCGCCGCGCCCGGCGGCTCCGGCCCGTACCCCGCCGACTGGACGACGACGTCGGCCCTGCCGAACCACACGGTCTACCGGCCGGTGAACCTGCCGACGGCACCGATGCCCGTCGTCGTGTGGAGCAACGGTGCCTGCTCGGCGGACGGCACCTCGGCGCAGAACTTCCTGCGGGAGATCGCCTCCCACGGGTTCCTCGTGATCTCGAACGGCCGGCCCGGTGGGAGCGGCAGCTCGACGTCGGCGTGGCTCACCCAGGCCATGGACTGGGCCGTCGCGGAGAACTCCCGGTCGGGCAGCGCGCTGCGAGGGAGGATCGACACCGCGCACATCGGCGTCGCGGGCTTCTCCTGCGGCGGGCTCGAGGCGTACGCGGTCTCCGGCGACCCGCGGGTGAGCACGACGGCGATCTTCAGCAGCGGGCTGCTCAACCAGGGGGACGTCTACCAGCTCCGCCGGCTGGACCACCCGATCGCCTACGTCATCGGCGGACCGAGCGACATCGCCTACCAGAACGCGATGCGGGACTGGGGCAACCTGCCGGCCGGGCTGCCGGCGTTCATGGGGAACCTGAACGTGGGGCACGGCGGGACGTACCACGAGACCGACGGCGGCGAGTTCGGCCGGGTCGCCCAGCTGTGGTTCCGGTGGCAGCTCAAGGGCGACACGGAGGCCGGGCGGGCGTTCGTCGGCGCCGACTGCGGGCTGTGCCGCGCGCCGTGGACGGTCCAGCAGAAGAACCTCGTCCTCACGGAGCCGGACCCCGAGCCCGACCCGGATCCTGAGCCCGACCCGGATCCTGAGCCCGACCCCGACCCCGACCCCGCCGCCTGCACGGCGACGTACCGGGTCGACAACCAGTGGCCTGGCGGCTTCGTCGCCAGTGTCGACGTCTCAGCCTCGACGGCCCTGTCGGGCTGGAACGTCCAGGTGCAGCTGCCCAGCGGGTCGCTGAGCCACTTGTGGAGCGGGGCCGCCAGCGGCACCGGCGCGTCGGTGACCGTGCGCAACGCACCGTGGAACGGTGTGCTGGCGGCAGGCCAGTCGACCACCTTCGGCTTCCAGGGCACGGGCACCGGTGCCGGTGCGACCGTGACCTGCCAGGCCGGCTGAGCGAGCAGTCCGACTCAGGGCACGGCGAGGGCCGCCACCCGTCCCCCGGGGTGGCGGCCCTCGTCGTCGACGGCTGCCTGCCTGCGGCGATCCCGCAGCCTCGAGCCGACAGACGGCCGTCCGGGTGGTAGGCAGGCTGCATGTGGTTCGACGGTTGGTCCGACGTGGTCCGGGTCGTGCTCGTGGGTGCCGCGGCGTACGTGACGCTCGTGGTCCTCCTGCGCGTGCTGGGCAAGCGCACCCTCGCGAAGCTCAACGCGTTCGACCTGGTGGTCACCGTGGCGCTGGGCTCGACGCTGGCCACGGTGCTGCTCAGCGAGGACGTGTCGTGGGCCGAGGGGGCGGTCGCGCTCGGCGTGCTGGGTCTGCTCCAGCTCGCCGTGTCGCAGGTGACGGTGCGGCTGGCCCGCAGCCGAGGGCTGGTGACGGCCGAGCCCACCCTGGTGCTGCGGGACGGCGTCGTGCTGGATGGCGCCCTGCGGTCGCAGCGCCTCACGCGGTCGGAGCTGCGCCAGGCGGTCCGGTCCTCGGGGGCGGGCGGCCTGGAGGCGGTCGCGGCGGTCGTCCTCGAGAGTGACGGCACCCTGAGCGTGATCACGCGCGACCGGCTCGGCTCGGGTTCGGCCCTGGAGGACGTCCGGGCGTGGGCGGCCGAACCCGGCGGGTGACCCGGCTCCGCGCCGCGTCCGACCGACGGGCCGCCTGCTGTCGACCTTCGTGGGTCACCGGGCGGCGTACACCCGGCGACCGGGCGACGCGGTGAGGCCGAAGACCACGACGCTCGCGGCGACGACGAGTGTCCCGGCCGCGAACACCCGCTCGTCCGTCACGCCCTCGTGGCGCGCGTGGGCCAGGTAGAAGATCGCGCTGAGGCCCATCGGGCCGAACCAGCCGGTGAAGACGGCGTCGCGCCGCCGCAGGCCGAGCGGGCGAGCCAGCGCCAGGACCACCGGCAGGCGGCGCAGCAGCAGGGCGCCGAGGACCAGTCCGGCAGCGCCGGGCCCGAGCTCGCGCCAGCCGTCCCAGGGCAGGACCGCGCCGAGGAGCGCGAACAGCGGCAGCACCGCGTAGCGGTTCACCGCCTCGTCGACGCGGTCCTGCGCCGTCCGGCCGTGGTCGTCGTCGCCGACCTCCGGCCCGCTCGCCAGGGTGTAGGCCAGGCCGGCGACGAAGACGGCCAGCACGCCGCCCGTCTGGGCCACCCTGGCCAGGCCGAGCGTGCCGAGCGCGAGCAGGAGCGTCAGGACGAGCTCGGGGCCCGGCTCAAGGTCGTGGTGCGCCGTGGCGCGGCGGCGGCCCCATGCGGTCAGGGTGCCGACGGCGGCGCCGATCGCCACGCCCCCCACGACCTCCCAGGCGACGCGCCCGACGACGCCGCCCAGGTCCGGGCCGGGCACGGCCACCGCGACGGCGAGCCCGACCAGCGGCAGCGCGAGGCCGTCGTTCGCACCGCTCTCGGTGGTGAGCAGCTGACGCAGCCGACGGGGGAGGTCGCGCTCCGCGGGTGTGCCGGTGACCACGGCCGAGGCCAGCACCGGGTCCGTGGGGGACAGGCAGGCGCCGACGACGGCCGCGAGCGCGAGCGGCAGGCCGACGAGCATCGCGGCGGCGCCCGCGAGGGCCGCGGCCAGCGGCATGGCCACGAGCAGCAGGAGTGCCGTGGGGCGCACGATCGCGGCGAGGCTCCGGACGGGGTACCGCAGGGCCGCAGCCATGACCGACGCGGCCAGCAGGACCCTCGACCCCTCCAGCAGGACCACGTCGCGGGTGCCCTCGGTGAGCGTGATCCAGCCGAGGGCGGCCGGGCCGAGCGCCACGCCGAGCACGAGCGCCACGAGGACCTCGCTCACCGGGAGGTCGCGGAGACGACGGCTCAGCAGGGCCAGGGCCACCGCGGCGAGACCCACGACGGCGTAGAGGACGTGCAGCTCCGTCACTCCGTCGACCCTAGGAGGGCCCGCCCGTGGCGGCATCCTCGCCCTCGCCCGGAGTGCGGCCCTGCCGGTGGCTCCGTACGGTCGAGTGATCGTCCCGGGAGTCGGAGAGAGGGAGTCCCATGTCGATGCATAGCCGGCACAGCAAGGACGAGGAGCGCCCCGGCGCCGGGCACGACGGCAGCCACGACGAGGGGCACGGGGGACACACGAAGGCCATGTACCTGCGGTTCGCCGCGATGATCGGCACAGGCATGGTCGTCATGTACGTCGTGATGTTCGTGGGGTCGTGGGAGTGGGGGCACGTCCGCTTCAGCCAGAGCAGGGTGTTCATGGCGGTGACCATGGGCGGCGCGATGGGCCTGGTGATGCTCGGCTGGATGCTGACCATGTACAAGAGCGCGAAGGCGAACGCCGCCGTCGTCGGCGTCAGCCTGCTGCTCCTCGGCGGGGGAGTGGCGCTCGACAGGAGTCAGGCGACGGTGGACGACACCGCGTTCATGAGCGCGATGATCCCCCACCACTCCCTGGCGATCACGCGCTCCGAGCGGGCGCAGATCGAGGACGTCCGCGTGTGCGAGCTGGCCGTCGCGATCATCGAGGCGCAGCAGCGCGAGATCGCGGAGATGGACTGGCTGATCGCCGACATCCGGGCCAACGGGCCGGCGACCACGGCTGCGGAGGCGGATGCGCGGGCCGTGCCGGACTTCCCGGGCACCTCCTTGCGGACCTGCCCCGGCGACTGATCGACGCACGACGTCGTCGCGCGCGCCGGCGCCGAGCAGGGCGACGGCCGCCACCCGTCCCCGGGTGGCGGCCGTCGTCATGCCGGCCGGTCAGGGCCGATGGGTCACGAGCTGGAGCACGTGAGCGTCGGCGTCGGCGCGCTGCCGCTGCCGAGGAAGCCGAACGTCGCGGTGCCACCGGCGGCGAGCCGGCCGTTCCAGTCGACGTTGCGGACGACGAAGCTGCCGCCCTGCGTGGTCAGGGTCCCGTTCCAGAGCTGGTTGATGCTCTGGCCCGCGGCGCTCCAGCTGACGCTCCACGACGTCGTGGGCGAGCCCGCCGTGACCGTGACCTCACCCTGGTAGCCGCCGGGCCACGCGTTCACCGTCCGGTACGTCGCCGTGCAGGCACCGGGCGTGGGCGTGGGCGTCGGGGTGGGCGTGGGTGTCGGGGTCGGCGTGGGCGTCGGGGTCGGCGTCGGGGTCGGCGTCGGCGTGGGCGTCGGGCCGGGCGTCGTCGACGGCAGGGCCGTGAAGAACCGCCAGATCTCGCCCGGCACGTGGGACTGCCCCTGCCCGCGATCGCGGGCGTCCCACTGGTGCCCGTTGTCGTTGGCGAGCCACACGACGGGGTAGCCGTCGCGGCAGGTGTACTCGGTCCGGATGTGCGTGCCGCTGCCCGGGGCAGGTTCGTTCGCCTGCCTCGCCTGGCACCCGTTGTTCTGGAGGAACCGGTCCCGCAGGGCGCGGCCCTGGGAGATGTTCAGCACGTCGTCCACCACGCCGTGCGAACCGAGGTAGGCGATGGGCTGGGTGCCGCCCGCGCAGCCGGACAGCAGCGCGCCGTTGAGGACGGCGACGCCGCGGAAGACGTCGGCGCGCGCGCACGCGAGCGCGTTGCTCATGCCGCCGCCGTAGCTGAAGCCAGTCGCGAACCGCTGCGTGGTGTCCACGCACAGCGCGGACTCGACGGTGCGCAGCACGTCGTCGATGAACGTCACGTCCCGGCCGCCCGAGTTCGGCCACGCGTTGTCGATGCCCTGCGGTGCCACGAAGATCGTGCTGTTGTTGGCGAGCGGCTTGAGCCCGTAGAAGCCCTGGTTGACCACGTCTGCGGACGTGCCGTGCCACCAGTGCAGCCCGACGACGAGGCGGTAGGGCCGGTTCGCGTCGTAGCCCGCGGGCACGTCGAGGCGGAACGTGCGTGCCTGGCCGCCGCTGGTGATCGTGTGCTGGCCGGTGCTCAGCCCGGCGGGTCGGCCGCAGCCGCTGGTGGTGGCCGCTGTGGCCGGTCCGCTGAGGGCCGTCACGGCGGTGGTCAGGCCGCCGACGGCGAGCAGGCCGGCGGCGGCCATGGCGAGGAGGCGTCTGCCTCTCGTCGACGTGGATCGCATGCGTTGCTCCCTCCCGTAGGGCCCCCGGCCGCGCCGACGGGGGCGGCGCCGCAGGACGGACGTCCCACGGCGCCGCGACGCTACCTACAACGATGCAGAGGGGGCATCCTGCGAAACGGTTCGGATGACCGGGTGATCTTTGGTCGGCGGCGCTACACGCTCCCACCGATGTGTCGATCAGAGGGTGGGAGCACACGCCGCCCCGAGGAAGAGGTAGTCGTGTCCGTGTCCATCGGGGTCGACGACGCGGTCGCGCGCGCCTCGGACGCGAGAGCCGCCATCCGGACCGGCCCCCGCATCGGGGTGCTCACCCCGCTGACCGG